>CAYJBO010000004.1:14159-59881 GCA_964368295.1 uncultured Bacteroides sp. | reverse complement strand
TCTGCTAAGCAAAGCGGTGACACACAGCGCAGTGCAGTTTTGCAAAATGGCGCAAATAAAGCAGCGCAATCACGCGTAAAACAGCCGCAGCAAAAAAACAGGCAAAATACACAGGGGCGCTCGGCGCAAAACCCGGCCGCACGCGCAGACAGGCAGTTTCATCAATCCTCACAGATGAACCGCAGAAGAAAGCGCACCACAGTTGCGGAAAACGGCGCACAGCTGCATATTTATCCGCTTGGTGGCCTGGGCGAGGTCGGCAAAAACATAACCGTTTACGAGTGCGAGGGCGACATGATCATCGTGGATTGCGGCCTTGTATTTCCCGACAGCGACATGTTCGGCGTAGACCTTGTCATACCTGATTTTTCATTTGTTTTAGAGAATAAAGACCGCATAAAAGGCGTTATAGTGACACACGGACATGAGGACCACATAGGCAGTTTGCCGTATCTTTTAAAACAAGTTAATTTGCCAATTTATGCAACGGGGCTAACAATAGGGCTGTTGAGAAACAAGCTTGACGAGCACGGGCTAAAACGCAGCACAAAGTGCGTTGAAATAACCCCGAAAAGAAAATTTAAACTTGGTAAATTTACAATAGAGCCAATACATGTTAATCACTCAATACCCGATGCCGTAGCGTTTGCAATAGACTGCGCGGCAGGCGTTGTGTTGCATACCGGCGACTTTAAAATAGACTATACACCGCTTACAGGCGGCCCAACAGACCTTGCTACTATAGCGGAGTATGGGCGCAAAGGCGTGCTTGCATTGCTGTCCGACTCAACCAACTCAGAGCGACCGGGCTTTACAATGACAGAGCAAAAAGTAGGCGAGGCCTTTGCAACGCTGTTTAATAAAGCGCAAAATCAGCGCATAATAATTGCAACATTTGCGTCTAACCTTTACAGGGTACAGCAAATTATAGACATGGCCGTTGCCAAAGGGCGCAAAGTTGCCGTGTCGGGGCGCAGTATGATAAACAACACGCAAATGGCTATGGAACTTGGCTACTTGCATGCGCCCAAAGATGCCATTATAGAGGTTGACGAAATTGGCAAATACCCGCCGGAAAAAATTGTGCTTATAACAACGGGCAGCCAGGGCGAG
Source organism: uncultured Bacteroides sp. (assembly GCA_964368295.1). Taxonomy (GTDB): domain Bacteria; phylum Bacillota; class Clostridia; order Oscillospirales; family Ruminococcaceae; genus Ruthenibacterium. The sequence continues at coordinate 58,768 of CAYJBO010000004.1, read as the reverse complement.
CCGCTAAGTGCCCTTTCAAGGATGAGCATATCAAGCCACCGCAGTGTGCGTGTGGACCAGGGCGACTTTATTATAATATCTGCAAACCCCATCCCCGGCAATGAAAAAATGGTGACAAAGGTTATAAACGGCCTTTTAAAACTTGGCGCAGAGGTTATTTATGAGTCCATGTACGAGGTGCACGTGTCGGGACACGCCTGCCAAGAAGAGCAAAAATTAATATTATCGCTTGCTAATCCGCAGTATTTTATACCTGCCCACGGTGAGTATAAGCAGCTAAAAAAACACGCTAAAACGGCAATTTCTGTCGGAGTGCCGGAGCAGAATGTATATATAGGCGAAAACGGCGACCACGTAATTTTGTCTAAAAATAAAATGACGGTTGGCGACAGCGTAACTGCCGGCATGGTATTTGTAGACGGGGTAGGTGTGGGCGATGTTGGCAGCACTGTGCTAAGAGACCGCCGCCATTTGTCGGAGGACGGGCTTGTTATAGTTACGGTTGCAATAAACAGGGCACAGGGTATGCTTGTGTCCGGCCCCGATATTTTAACAAGGGGCTTTGTATATGTAAAAGAGAGCGAAGTGCTTTTAGAGGAGACGTGTAACCAAGTAAAGCAGCTGCTAGATAGGATAGACACGGTTGAGATGAGAGATTTTAACAGCCTTAAATCACGCATAAGGGAGACGGTTTCCTCTTACCTTTACAGGCGCATGAAGCGCAGTCCAATGATTTTATCAATAATTGTCGAGGTGTAGGCAATTTTTAATGCGATAATATAAAATTATGTAATGCTTTGCGGTTAAAGGCCTTTATTTATAAAGACATAACGGCATTACAAAGGGGTGTTTTAATGCGTGACAATAAAAAATTTACAAAAATAGATTTACTGCTATTAATGTGCTTTACGGCCTGTGCGCTTATGGTTGTTACGGTGGCTTTTACAAATGCGGTGTTTTTAATACCCATAGGTGTAATTATAATTATATGCATTATAGTTGTCTCTTTGACAATTGGTAGCATACACAAAGCGGTTACAAGAATATTGCATGGCGCTAATTACACGGGCGCTTCCGGCAATGTACAAAAGGGCCTAGAAAACATGACTATGCCCGTAGCAATAGTGTCAAAAAATGCGATAATATGGTATAATTCGGCTTTCCGTGCGGAGTTTTTAACAGACGCGGACAGCTTTTACATACCGTATAAAGATTTATTTGTTGACATGGATAAGATAGAAGGCGTAACCGGCGGCAGTTTTTGCACAACATTTGGCGATGAAACGTATACCGTTTATGTTAGCGAAGTTTGCACAAATAGCGACGAGACAGTGTTTTACTTTGCAAACGACACGCAGTTAAAACAGCGCTCTTTAGAGTATTTAGAGTCGCGCCCATCTGTTATGATAATAGAGCTCGACACCTACGACGAGATTATCAGAGAGATGAAAGATAGCGATAAAGCGAGAATTTTGTCCGATGTTGAGAAAATTCTTGAGCAGTTTATAGGCGCCACAACGGGAATGCTTCGCCGTGTGTCGGCAACGCGATATATAGCCGTAATGGAAGAGCGCCACATGAGGGAGATAATTAAAAATAAATTTTCAGTGCTTGACACCGCGCGTGAGGTTGCCGTTGCAAACGGCATAGTTTCGCTGTCGATAGGTGTTGGGCGCATTGGCGACACCATACAAGAGTGCGAGTACATGGCCTCGCAAGCGCTGGACATGGCGCTTGGGCGAGGCGGCGACCAGGCGGCCGTTAAAACAAAAGAGGGCTTTGAGTTTTACGGCGGCGTTTTGCGCAGTGTTGAAAAGCGCAACAAAGTGCGCAGCCGCATTATTGCAACCGCCCTGTGCGATTTAATTAAACAAAGCGACAACGTAATAGTGACGGGCCATAAGATGTCCGACTTAGACAGCGTTGGCGCCTGTGCCGGCGTGCACCGCATAGTAAAGATGTGCGGAAAACCCGTGTGCGTTATGGTGGATGTAAAAAACACACAGGCTGGCAGGCTCTTAGAGATATTAACGGCCGATGACATGAACATAGTGAGCCCGGAAGCCGCAGAAATGCTAATAGAGCGCAAGACCCTACTTATTATAGTGGACACGCATATGAGCACACTGCTTGAGAGCCAAAGTGTGTATAAAAATGCTGCAAATGTTGTTGTTATAGACCACCACCGCAGATGTGTTGGCTACATTGAAAACTCTGTTATTTTTTACCACGAGCCGTCTGCAAGCAGTGCAAGCGAGCTTGTGTCGGAGCTGTTGCAGTATGTTTCCTCGGCCGATAAAGAAAATAAAATTACGTCTGCAGAGGCGCAGGCGCTGCTTGCCGGCATAATGCTGGACACAAGGAATTTTAGCATACATACAGGCGTGCGCACGTTTGAGGCAGCCGCTTATTTGCGGCGTATGGGCGCACAGACACACACGGCCAAAAAGCTGTTTAACTCAACGCTGGAGTCATATACAGTCAAGTCTCAGCTTGTGGCAAAGGCGCAAGTTTACATGGATTGTGCCATTGTAACGCAGGACAATTTGTCCTACGACTTGTCGGTTGTTATACCACAGGCCGCAAACGACCTTTTGACGATAGACAACGTGCAGGCGAGCTTTGTAGCGGTCGATATGGGCGACCAGATTATGGTGTCCGCACGCAGCATGGGCGACGTAAATGTACAAGTAATAATGGAAAAATTGGGCGGAGGCGGCCATTTGACAATGGCCGGCGCACAGCTTAAAGATGTAAGCCTTAACGAGGCAAAAGACCAAATTATGCAGGCCATAGCACAGTATAGAGAAAACGAGACCAAAAAGTAATAATAGCCTTGCCCTTTTTGCAAATTAAGTGTAAAATAAGTAAGTTAACCATGCTTTTTATTGGGTGGCTAAGCTAGTATAAATAACAGACTTTGTGGCAAATATCATTTAAACCACAGCTGAAAGGAAGAAAAAGATGAAAGTACTTTTGACACAAGATGTAAAATCAATAGGCAAAAAGAACGAGATCCACGAGGTGTCTGACGGATACGCACGCAATTTTTTAATGCCGAGAAACCTTGCGGTAGCGGCAGACGCAACTGCTGTTAATATAGTAAAAACCAAAGAAGAAGCAAAGAGCCACCATGAGAAAGAGGCGCTGGACTCCGCCAAGGCACTTGCGGACAAGTTGAGTGGAAAAAGCGTTTACATAAAGGCAAAAGCCGGACAAAACGGCAGACTTTTTGGCGCAGTAACGTCAAAAGACATAGCAAAAGAGCTCTCTGCAATGTGCGGCGCAGACATAGATAAACGCAAAGTTGTGCTAGACGCCGACATAAAAGCCTACGGCTCTTACAGCGTAGATGTAAAAATTTTTGCAGGCGTAACCGCACAGGTAACGGTAGACGTTGTAGAGTAAAATGTATTAATGCGCACAAAGTTAATGCGCGTGTAAAATAAAGTTGTAAGAGAAAGGACGGTGCGCCCATGGCGGCAAATTCAAATTACGGTTTAAATATATCGCTAGAGACAATGGGCGTAAACTTGCCTTACAGCATAGAGGCGGAGCAGGCGGTTTTGGGCGCTGCCCTTTTGGACTCGATGTCCACAATACCGCAGATGGTGGAGACCCTGCGTGAAGAAATGTTTTATGTGCGCCAAAACGGCGAGATTTTTTCGCAAATTATGCGGCTGTTCACATCGGGCGAGCCAGTTGATTTTATAACACTGCTCGGTGCGGTGCAAGACGAGAGCATATTTGACTCGGAGGACGAGGCGAAAGTTTACCTTACAAGAATGGCAGAGACAGTGCCCTCAATTTCAAACATAGACTCGTATATAGCGATAATTGCAAGCAGATATAGGGCAAGACAGCTTATAAATGCCGCAAAAAACATACTCGAGCAATCCTCGTCAGAGAGTGACTCGGACCTTTTGCTTGAGAGCGCAGAGCGAAAACTTTACGAAATACGTGCAAAAGACGAGAGCGGCGCAATGACAACCATCAAGGAAGCTCTGCTTGAGACGTACGACCATATTCAAAAACTATCGGGCGCAGATAAGAACAAATATATGGGTATTCCCACGGGATTTACGTATCTCGACAGTGTTTTGTCGGGCGGGCTTGGCCGTTCGGACCTTTTAATTTTAGCGGCACGCCCCGGTATGGGCAAAACGTCTTTTGGGCTTAACATAGCAACTAACGTGGCAAAAAAACAAAACGTTGGCGTTGCCTTTTTTAGCCTGGAGATGACTACACAACAGCTTGTGACACGTGTGCTGTCCAGCGAGGCGGCAATTAGCAGCCAGGCGTTTAGGACGGGCGATTTGTCCAATTCAGACTGGCAAGATTTATCTAGGGTTGCAAACGTGCTGGCCGAGATGAACATGTACATGGACGATACGTCGGACATCACCGTTGCGGCGATGAAGGCGAAGATAAGGCGCATTAACCAAGACCCCACAAAGCCAAACGTGGGCTTTGTTATTGTGGACTATTTACAGCTGATGAGCACGGGTAAGAAATCTGACAACCGTGTGCAAGAAATTAGCGAAATAACAAGAAATTTAAAGGTTATGGCAAAAGAGCTTAACGTGCCTGTAATGGCTCTGTCGCAACTTTCAAGGAACTCTGAAAAATCGGGCCGACAAGACCACAGGCCTGTTTTGAGCGATTTGCGTGACTCCGGAGCCATTGAGCAGGACGCCGACATAGTTTTGTTTTTGTACAGAGAAGCCTACTACGACAAGAGCGAGGACTCAAATAAAACTACGTCTGAGTGCATTGTGGCAAAAAACCGACACGGTTCTACAAGTACTGTCAAACTTGCTTGGGACGGCGAGCACACAAGATTTACAAACGTTGATTATGAGCATGAAGATGATGATGAGTAACAAAATATGCGACATAGCTTTTGATACTATAAAAACGCACAATTTAATACAAAAAGGCGACACCGTTATTGTGGCTTGTTCAGGTGGGGCAGACTCTGTTGCTCTGCTCCATTTTTTGTGTAGCAAAAAAAATCAGCTTTGCATAAATGTGTGTGCTTTGCACGTAAACCATAATTTGCGCGGACAAAACTCAGACGGTGACGCCGATTTTGTGCGCAATTTTTGCAGTGAAAACGATATTATTTTGCATGAGATTAAACTTGACTCTATGGAGGATACATCGGAAAACGCACTGCGGCAAAAGCGGTATAGCTTTTTTGAACATGTAAAAAACACATATAAAAATGCAAAAATAGCAACAGCGCATACTCAAAACGACAATGCAGAAACTCTTATTTTGCACATAACACGTGGCGCAGGCTTACAGGGTGCGTGTGGCATACAGCCAAAAAGAGATTACATCATAAGGCCGTTTATAAATATAACGCGCGCACAAATTGAGGAATATTTAGCGGCAAACGGACAAAAATACAGAGATGACGAGAGTAATAACACGCTTGTTTACGCCAGAAACAAAGTGAGGCACAGCGTTATGCCACCGCTATTGAGCATAAACGACAAAGCCTGCGAGGCGATGGAAAGATTTACTAAGGCCGCAACCGAGGCCAACGACTATATTTTATGCAGCGCAAAACAGCTGCTTAAAAGCGCAGAGATTAAAAACAAGCTTGGCGAAAAGGGCTACGATGTAAAAGTGCTTGCAAATGCACATGCGGCGGTGCTAAAGGCCGCAATGCACACGCTTATTTCACCACATGCAGACGCAACGCAAAAGCGCATAGAGCTTTGCATAAACGCACTGGTAAAGGCTAGCGGCGGCGTAGAGCTCTCAAAAAATGCTGCGTTTACGGCGGCGCAGGGGTTTGCGCATATTATCGAAGTAAAAAATAAAAAAAATACTGACGACAGCGCCTATAATCAAGGCTTGATTATAGGCGCGCAAGCAGGGGCTAAACAAGGGCAAGAAAACTTAAAAAACGACGATTTAACGGCGCAAAACAGGCAAGTGCCCTGTGTAAAAACACTTGTTGACAGCGGGGAGACACACGTTTTTTTAGGCGAGTATGAGCTTGTGTTTAGCGTTGCTAATTGTGAAGAAACAGTAAATTTTAAAGAAATACAAAAAAAACACTTAAAATACTTTGCAGATTATGGTAAAATAAAATATAATGTTGCTTTAAGGACAAAAACTGCCGGCGATAAATTTTGCGCAGTCGGCGGTAATATAACGAAGCCGCTAAAAAAAATATATAGCGAGGCAAGGCTAAGCGAGCATTTGAGAAGCACAAACCCAATACTGGCGCACGGCAGTGATGTTGTGTGGGTATGCGGGTTTGGTTTTACAAAAAGCGCCCAGCCCACGGCCGAAACTAAGCAAATCTTAACAATAGAAGTTAAAAATAATAGGGGATAATGAAAATGAATAGTATATTAGATAAAGATGTGCAGAGCATATTACTTACAGAAGAGCAAATCAGCAAGCGTGTAAAAGAGCTGGGCGAGCAAATTTCTAAAGACTATAAAGACTGCGAAAACCTAATGCTTGTGACAATTTTAAAGGGCGCAATAGTATTTTTGGCAGATATAATGCGTGAGATTAGCGTGCCGCATGAGATTGATTTTATGGTAGTGTCAAGTTATCAATCTGGCACAAAAACAAGCGGCGTTGTTAAAATTGTAAAAGACTTAGACGTGCCGCTAGAGGGCAAAGACATATTGATAGTTGAGGATATTTTGGACTCCGGCATGACATTGAGCTATATAAAAGAACTGCTTTTAAGCAGGGGCCCAAAATCAATAAAAATAGTGTCGCTACTAGATAAGCCCGACCGCAGAAAAGTAGACATTACGGCAGACTATACAGGCTACTGTGTGCCGGACGAGTTTGTTGTAGGCTACGGGCTTGACTATGCTGAAAAATATCGCAACCTGTCATACATCGGCATACTTAAACCGGAGGTTTATTCAGATTAATATAAAATCTGATTTAAGGCGCATAAAAATTACCGCAGATTAACGGCGCAGTTAATAAGTGTATTTACAGTTTAATTGCGCAAAATGTATATTTCGTTTGGAGTGAATTTAATTTGAACAAAAAACCAAAAAGTATTAACGGCTTGTATTTGCTTGTGCTGTTAGGCGTGTTAATTATTACTTTTATTGCATTGTCCACAGGCCCGCAAGTACAGCTTGTTGAGTACTATGAAGTTGCCAATTTTTTTGAGAATGGCCAAGTAAACCGCTTTACCATGGATATGTCCACAGGCGAGCTTGAAATTACGCTTGACCCGGGCACACCGCTGAGCGAGGACGCCCAGCAGGCAGTGGTGCAAGAGCAGTCTCAGGGCGGCATATTAGGCGGATTGCAACAGCAAGAGACAACAGACACTGAAACCGCACAGGGCGAAGAGGGCACGGTGCTAAATTATGTGCTGCCGTACCCCGGCTTTTTTGTAGAGAACCTGCAAGCGTATATTGATGTGCGCAGCGAGCTGCACCCTGACAGCCCTATGGAGTACGACTTTATTCCGGCGGCAGAGACACCTGTTTGGATGTCCATGCTACCTATGATAATTGTATCTATAGTTGTGCTTGCAGTTTTTTATTACCTCATTTACATGCAGGGCGGCGGCGGCAAAGCCATGAGCGTTGGCCGTGCAAAGGTTAAAGACCAAGCGGAGTCCGGCAGAACTGCCACATTTAAAGATGTTGCAGGCGCAGACGAGGAAAAAGAAGAGCTTGAGGAAATTGTAGAATTTTTGAAAAACAGGGGCAAGTTTAACTCGCTCGGTGCGCGCATACCGCACGGCGTTTTGCTTGTTGGCCCTCCGGGTACAGGTAAAACATTGCTTGCACGTGCTTGCGCTGGCGAGGCCGGCGTGCCGTTTTACTCAATTTCGGGCTCCGACTTCGTTGAGATGTACGTAGGTGTTGGTGCTTCTAGGGTTAGGGACTTGTTTGACAAGGCTAAAAAGACAGCGCCGTGCATTATTTTTATAGACGAGATAGATGCCGTTGGACGTCAAAGGGGCGCAGGCCTTGGCGGCGGACACGACGAGCGTGAGCAAACACTTAACCAATTACTTGTGGAGATGGACGGCTTTGGTGCCAATGAGGGCGTTATAGTTGTTGCCGCAACTAACCGCTCAGACATCTTAGACAAGGCGCTACTTCGCCCGGGCAGGTTTGACAGGCAGGTATATGTGGGCCTACCTGATGTCAAGGGCAGGGAAGAAATATTACAAGTTCACACAAAGGGCAAGCCACTTGCACCGGATGTTGAGCTAAAGACAATTGCAAAATCCACAGCCGGATTTACAGGCGCAGACCTTGAAAACCTTGTTAACGAGGCGGCCTTGCTTGCCGCAAAACGCGGGCGCAAGGCAATTACAGAGGTTGATATTGAAGAGGCCAGCATAAAAGTTATTGCAGGCCCGGAGAAGAAGAGCCGCATTGTAACAGAAAAAGAGCGCAAGCTTACAGCCTACCACGAGGCAGGCCACGCAATAACACACAAGTTTTGCGAAAACACAGACAATGTACACCAAATTTCTATCGTGCCTAGGGGCATGGCAGGCGGCTACACAATGAGCCTGCCAGACGAGGACAGAAGCTTTGTTACAAAAACACAGATGGAAGAACAAATTGTAACGCTTATGGGCGGACGTGTTGCCGAGCACCTTGTACTAGACGATATATCCACAGGTGCATCTAACGATTTACAGCGCGCAACTGCCATCGCCAGGAGCATGGTTACTAGGTACGGCTTCTCGGAGCGACTTGGCACAGTTGTGTACGGCACAGACCATAACGAGACATTTTTGGGCAGAGATTTTAGCTCGGGTAAAAACTACTCGGAGACTATTGCCGCAGAGATAGACGACGAAATACGCACGTTGCTAGACGATGGTTTTTCAAAGGCCAGGGAAATTTTGTCGGAAAACATGGATAAATTGCACGTTGTTGCAGCTGCTTTGCTTGAGAGGGATAAACTGTCGGGCGAGGAGTTTGAGGCGCTTATGAACGGCGAGACATTGCCCGAAGTTGTAAAAGAAGAGCCGATGGCAAAAGACACAAAAAGCGAAGAAAACGCCGATGAAGAGAGCCATGTTGACGTTGTTGTAAACGCACAGAGCGATGAGCAGTTTGAGGCCGACAGCGAGGAGAACAAGCAAGATATTGGCGACGGCGATGACGAGAAAGCAAAAAGCGACAAAGAAACGGAGCTATAAAGTTTTGTTGGCAATCTTTTTTGCAGTGCCATTTTTGCATTGCAAATAAACGGATTGCGGCAGGGCACGGCTATTATGGATAAAGAAAACGGAGAGTGACTTTAATGAAAAAAAGAATAACATTTTTAATATGTGCGGTTGTTTTTTTCTCATTGGGTTTTTTAATTGAGCTCAATTTGCAAACAATGCCTTTTGCGGTTGCAAATTATGGCTCTGCAGTGCTATGGGCGGCGGCAGTTTATGCTTTTGTAGGTTTTATACTTGCAAAAAATGCCGCCGTGCACGGCGTTATTGCGGCAGTATTATGCGTGGGGTTAGAGCTGTTACAGCTTTACACCCCATCGTTTTTAACTGCTGCGCGCAGCGTGCCCATTGTGGGCTATTTACTGGGCACAGATTTTTCACTTGGCGACATTGTGGTGTACATAATTACCGTTGCCGTGTGTTTTATTGCAGAGTTTTTAATATCGGCAAAAAAACCAAAAGTAAGGCCGTCTAAGTACAGAAAATAATTGGATTGTCTAATTTTGCGTGCGGTTTATTAAATAACAAAGTGTGAAAGCAGAGGTGGCTATAATTTGAAAATGCTGGAATCATCTGAAAATTACCTTGAAACTATACTTATGCTCACAAAGCGCAACGGAGATGTGCGCTCTATCGACATTGCAAACGAGCTCTCGTTCTCAAAGGCGAGCGTTAGTGTTGCCATGAAACAGCTTAGAGAAAACGGCTACATAAGCGTGGATGGAAATGGGTTTATAACGTTGGAAGAAAGTGGGCTTTCTATAGCAGATATGATGTATGAGCGCCATATTTTGCTGGCTAATGCACTGATGAAACTAGGTGTGCCCGCAGACATAGCAAGCAAAGATGCGTGCAAAATTGAGCACGTAATAAGCACACAGACATTTGAGGCGATAAAAGATTTTGTCGGTAGAAAAAAAGCAGACGCAGACAAAGAGTAAAAATCTGTTTAAATACTTATATTAATGGGTGGCTGTTGGTAATTTATCAACAGCCCCTATGCATGATTTTACAAATTTGTGCACTGCAGAAAGGTCGATAATTATGAATACCACAAAGCTGCATGAGTTGCTGCGTGATTGCCCCATTGTTGCGGCAATAAAAGACGACGCCGGCTTGGAAAATTGTCTTGAGTGCGAGTGCAATATTGTGTTTATTTTATATGGAAATATAAACACAATAAGCGAAATAGTAGACAGGGCAAAGTACAACGGCAAAACTGTTTTTGTGCATATAGATTTGATTGATGGCCTTGCCGCTAAGGAGTCCGCTGTCAAATATTTGGCAGATAAAACACAGGCGGACGGGATAATTTCTACAAAGGCGCCGCTTATACGCTGCGCTAGAGACTATGGCCTGTTAACGGTGCAAAGGTTTTTTGTGCTGGACTCTTTGGCGCTTAAAAACATACATAAAAGCGACAAGGCAAACGACAGTGACCTGATAGAAATACTGCCGGGCGTTATGCCAAAAATAATAGGCAAGCTATGTAAAAAGCTGGCAAGGCCCATAATAGCAGGCGGCCTTATTAGCGATAAAGAGGACGTTGTAGCGGCACTTAGCGCAGGGGCCGTGGCTGTTTCTACAACGAGCGAGAGCGTTTGGCGCCTGTGATAAAAAGCTATGTTAAGGGCCGCTTTTGTTGCGCAACAAAACAGTGCGCCGGCCTTTTAAACATAATAACAGCAAAAAACACCGCAGACAGCATGTAATGCCGTCTGCGGTGTTATATTTATTGCATGGTAATTGTTAAGTGCGTAAAATGCCGGCCTTTTTAAGGGCAGGGCGCAGCATAGAAGCGAGAATAACCGAAAAAACTACCGCTAAAACTGCATTTGTAAGCGACGTAGCACCCTTGGTTATAAGCTGTGCCACAACGGCATCGTATGCCTGACGCTCAATGTAAAACATCATTATATAAGACTTTGTTAAGTATAGCGCAACGTATGTTATGCTACCAAGCAGTTCGCCAAGCATGTCTTTTTTTAGCGTAGGTGCCTTTTTTGCGTGTGCAACGGCGCCCACAACAAACCCAAGTGCAAACTTTGTTATAAAAGTTATCCAGCTCTCTGCAACGTATGCAGGGTTTGTAAAATCAAAAAACATACTGCCAATGCCCGCAGATAGCCCGCCGGCAAGTGGCCCAAAAAGCAGGCCGCTAAGCGCACAAAACACGTTGCCAAGGTGTAGCCTGCCCACAGAGCCTATCGGCACTTGCATCCAGCTAAAAACAATAACAAGTGCGCTTAATAAACCTATTACCGCCATATTTCTTACAGAAAACTTTTTATTCCCCACTTTAATACCCCCCACAATACAGTGCTGTTTATTTGTTGCACTTGACTTTAAAACATGCAACTTATATAATATATTATACACACAACTGATACTAGTTAAATGTCCAATTTATAAAAAAATAATGGTATCAGATAAATTAGCGCGGCGGTGCAAGCACAAAAAGAGGTAAATAATATATGCATAGCGTAATAGTGCAATTTGACAAAAATAAACCGATGTATCAGCAGATATACGACAAGCTTGTGAGGGATATACGCACACAGGTGCTTTTGCCAAACGAAAAACTGCCAAGTAAGCGCAGCATGTCTGCGCAACTGGGCGTGAGCGTAAACACCGTGGACACGGCGTACCAAATGCTAGTTGCAGAGGGTTATGTTACATCTAAGGCAAAAAGCGGCTTTACGGTGTGCAAAATGCCACTACCTATTAAAAATACGCAGGGTGAAAGTAATTTTTTAAAGGTTAGTAACAACTATGCCCAAGAAAAAAGCGAAGAGGAAAAGCCCGAAAAATATATGTTTGATTTTACAACATCAAACGTTGATACGTCGCTTTTTCCGTTTAAAATATGGCATAGGCTACAGCGAGACGTAATTGCCGCAAGCAGTGACTTGCTAAACCATGGACACAGGCAGGGAGATTTTGAGCTAAGGCAACAAATTGCAAATTATCTGCGAGAGTTTAGGGGCGCGGACTGTATACCACAGCAAATTGTTGTGGGCGCCGGCATTGAGTACTTGCTTAGCATACTTGCGCGCATGTTTAACGGCAGTGTCTTTGCCGTGGAAAATCCCGGCTATGCAAAGGTGCGGCGCATATTGCAAAACAGCGGCGCAAAGGCGGTGCCAGTACAGGTAAACAAGAGCGGCATGTGTGTAAACAGCCTTTATAAAAGCGGTGCAAACTTAGCATATGTAACGCCAAGTCATCAATTTCCAACAGGCGCTACCATGCCGGTTGCTCAGCGTACAGACATGTTGCACTGGGCAAGTACAAGGCGAAACACATACATAATAGAGGACGATTACGACAGCGAGTTCAGGTACGACACAAAGCCGCTGTCCTGCCTGCAAGGGCTTGATAGCGGCGAAAATGTAATTTATATAGGCACTTTTTCAAGGTGTATAGCGCCGGCCATACGCATAGGCTACATGGTGCTGCCGCAAAAATTGTTGCAAAAATACACGCAGGAGTTTGGCTTTTACTCTTGCACCGTAAGCAGGTTTGAGCAGCAGACCCTGTGCCAATTTATGCGGCAAGGGCATTTTGCTAGGCACCTTGCTCGACTGCGCACTGCGTATAAGCAGCGGCGCGACACATTGGTGTCGGCGCTTAGCAATAATTTTGGCGAGACGATTAATATTAGCGGACACCACACGGGCCTACACCTTGTGGTATCGTCGGGTAAAATTGACGAGGGCGGCATAGAGTTTGAGCGCCGCTTTTTGCAAACAGCACAGCAAAACAATGTTATGTTTAATACGCTGTCCTCGTACTATGGCAATATAGGCAAAGAGCCGTGCGAGTATATAAGGTGTGGCGCTGTGCTTGGGTACGGCGGCATTGCAGAGCAAAATTTAAAAGATGCGGCAAAGGCGCTATATAAATCATATTGTATGGTGTAATTATAATATAATTAAATAGATAAGCAGCAAAAACCTCACTGTAAGTAGCGTGCAAATGCCACTTTAAACAGCGAGGTTTTGCTTTTGCAAAATAAATTTTGTCGTGTGCGGTATACAGTGGACATCTGCGGCATAAAATTGTGATAGAACAGCGAAAGGGGCAGGCAATATGGAAATAAAAATGTACAACGATACGGCGTGGGCGGCAGCCACCGTATGTGACACCAAGCTTGAGTTGCCGGTAGAGACCGAAATACTAATACCGGACTATCTGCCGCAAGTTTTTAAAATTGTTAAGTGCTTTGTAAATTTAGTAGTACTACAAAAACAGGTTAGTGGTGCACGCCTAATGGTAGACGGATATTTGCGCTTAACAGTTTTTTATCAGTCGGAGGGCGAGGATATTCTTTGTCAGACGGAGCAGAAATTGCCGTTTGCAAAGCAGATAGACTTGCCGAATAGCGAGTTTGTAACGTGCGATATTACAGTGGACGGCGACACGGAGTACATTAATTGTCGCGCAGTAAACCAAAGGCGCATAGACATACGCGGTGCGTTTGCACTCTGTGTGTCGGCACATGCACAGTCTCCGGGGCAAATTATTACTAAGTTGGAAGACGGCGGTGTAGAGCAAAAAATGTGCACGCTGAGCGGCATGAAAACACTTGCAGTGCAAGAAAAGGTTATAACGGCAGAGGACACTGTAGAGTTTGATGTGCCGCCGGAGTCCATCCTAGACGTAAAGTGCACGGCAAGTGTTTCAGAGACTAAGATAATATCGGGCAAGGCGGTTGTAAAAGGTGTAATTAACGCCGACATTTTGTACAAGGCGCAAGGCTTACACCACAAAAAAACAACGCTTACTTTTAACGATGTCATGGAGCTTGATATTATTGAGGACGGATGCGAAAACATAGCATTTGCACAGCCGTGCGGCTGTACGCTGTTAAATGCAGACGGCGGTAAAATATCGCTTACAGTAACCGCAGTGCTGTATTTAAAGGCTTATAAACAGGTGCAAACACAGGCGGTGTGCGATGCGTTTTCTACATCATATGATACACAGCTGGCGTTTGACACAGTTTATACAGAAGAAAAAATTGATGAGTTTAGTACGGAGACAGAGGCGGTGACAGAGGGCAACTTGCCCGATGCAGATGCCGAAATAGTAGAGGTGTTTGCAACGTCAACACAGCCGGAACTAATGCAAGAGGAGAACACCACCTCTATAAGAGGGCGTGTTGTAATACACATGTTTTGCAAAAATGTGCTGGGAGAGATAGACTGCTACGACAAGGCGTGCGAGTACATATTGCCATACACGTACGAGGCGTCAAAAGACGAGCTTATACTAACGGCAAGGGCAGACGTATTAAATGTAAGCGCAAAAAAAATGTGCGATACCGCAAGTGCGGCGGTGCTAATAAATGTAAAAGGGCTAGTAACTAGGCGCAATAAGCACATAGTGTTAAGCCAAATTACATGCAAAGAGCCCCTTGTAAAGGCACAAGACAACGTGGCGCTGCGCATATATTACGCAACAAGTGGCGAGCCGCTTTTTGATATAGCTAGAAGGTATGCCGTGTCGCCGTCGTCCATAGCAGGCGCAAACGAGCTAGAAGAAGAGGTAGTGACACAGTGCATGCGCCTGCTTGTGCCGTCCGGCTTGCAGTAGGCACGCACAATTAAAAACAGCGCTAAAATAAATATAACCGGCTTGCCGCTTGCCGTAAAAGCGGCGCAGGCGGCAAGCTAAAATTATTGCCGCTAAAAAGAACATAACTATTGCCGACTTAGTGCGGCAGAATGGAGTACAGTATGCAATACAACAGTATATATGGAGATATTGCACAGCGCACGGGCGGCGATATTTATCTGGGCGTTGTGGGGCCTGTGCGCACGGGCAAAAGCACATTTATAAAGCGATTTATGGAGCTAATGGTACTGCCGGAAATACAAAACGACGCATTTGCACAGCGTGCAAGAGACGAGATGCCACAGTCTGCAGCAGGGCGCACTATTATGACTACAGAGCCGAAATTTGTGCCCGAAAAGGCAGTTTGCTTAACGCTGGATGGGGGTATAAACTTCCGCACAAGGCTTATAGATTGTGTTGGCTACATGGTAAACGGCGCAATGGGTCAGTTTGAAAACGAGCGCCCGAGAATGGTAAAAAGCCCGTGGTTTAACCACGAGGTGCCGTTTGACGTGGCGGCGGAGACGGGCACACGCAAGGTTATAAGGGAGCACTCTACAATAGGCGTTGTAATAACATCAGACGGCAGTATTAGCGATTTGCCGCGCGCATCTTACGAGGAGGCGGAGGCACGAGTTATATCCGAGATGACAGAGTACGAAAAGCCGTTTGTAATACTTTTAAATTGCGTGTCTCCGCAGAGTGCGCACGCCGTTTCGCTTGCAATGCAAATGGAACAGCAGTACGGGCACACGGTGCTGCCTGTAAACTGCATAGACATGACACAAGAGGACATCACAGAGATATTAAAGGCGGTGCTGTTTGAGTTTCCGCTAAGAGAAATTGCGTTTGACATGCCGCGGTGGATAACCCTTTTAGAGCAGGGCCACTGGCTACAAGAGTCGCTTTACGGCGCAGCCATGCAGCTTGCGCAAAACTGCCAGTGCATGAAAGATTTGCTCAGCAGTGATATATATATGGACAGCGAATATGTGCAGGACAGCAAGCTAGTAAGCGCAGAGCTTGGCACGGGGTGCGTGACGCTAAAAACAACGCTGCTGCCGGAGATGTTTTACAAAGTGCTAAGCGACGTTACCGGCCTTAGCGTTACAGACGAGGCAACGCTTATGCCGTGCGTGCTGGAAATGGCAAAGGCAAAGGTGCAGTACGAAAAAATGCGCAATGCTCTAGAGCAAATGGAGGCGACAGGTTACGGCATAGTTATGCCAACCATGGAAGAGCTTGTCTTGTCGGAGCCGGAGATTGTAAACCAAGGTGGGCGCTACGGCGTTAGGCTTTGTGCAAGCGCACCGTCTATACATAATGTGTGTAACAAACAGAAGTTATGTTTTTGGGAGCTGTGCGGGGAAAAGGCGGCGTGAGAGGAGATTTGAGGTGGTGGTATAGTTTATGGTGGGTGAGCGTATATGTTTTTAAAACAGTGTTTTACGTTTGTGTAGAGCACTGTTTTTTTGTGTGAATTTGAGAGTGTTTTGATTTTGTTAAAAAGGCCATTTTATGCTGGGTTTAAAATACAGGTGGGATAGGTTAAAATAAAAAATTATTGTTTTAAAAGTAAACTAAATTTGCAAATTGCCGGCGCTAAATATTGTTTTTAAAACAGATGCTCAAAGTAAATAAATATTGCAAAATACGCCAAATAGTGTTATTATATTGTAAATGAATAGGTAAAGTACTAATCGTATTTATAGATTAATTTTATGTGCTTAATAAAAAATTATAGCCAATATTTTTAATGCGACTACCTTTAAAAGCATGAAAATTAAAACAACGTATAAAGAGTGAAGTGCAAATAAAGGTGATGTGTTCGACTGTTGCATGCAGCTTTATACCGCCTGTAAGCGAAAGTGTAGCGAGGTAGAGTATAAAAGTGAGGAGTAAAATATGGAATATGCAGTTGTGACGGGCAGCACGAAAGGTATAGGCAAGGCTACGGCTAAGCTTTTTCTTGAAAAAGGATACGGTGTAATCATCAACTATGCCGTGGACGACGAAGTCGCAGAGCAAACCAGAGCAGAATTTTTTGAGCACAAGGACAAAGTGCATATAATTAAGCAAAATATTGAGACATATAAAGATGTTCAGGACTTTTGCGGTAAATGTTTAAATATAACAAATCAAATAGCCGTTGTCGTGTTGAATGCCGGCACTACAGACAGAACTGCTTGGGATGACATGAGCTGGGATGCGTGGCAACGGGTGATGAATATAAATCTCAACGCACCAGCTTTTGTTGCAAAAATGTTGGGAAAGCAACTTAAGCCCGGCGGCAATATAGTTTTTATAGGCTCTGCCATGGGGGAACACCCCCATGGCATTTCAATCCCTTACGGTGTTTCAAAATCTGCACTGCATTTTCTTGCTAAATCGTTAGTAAAGGAATACGAAACCAAGGGTGTGCGTGTAAATGCGATTGCTCCGGGCTTTGTTGATACATCATGGCAAAAGGATAAGCCATCTGAACTGCGCAAGAAAATCGAAGACAAGATTGCCCTCTCTCGCTTTGCCGATGAAAAAGAAATTGCCGATGCCGTTTGGTTTTTAGTCAGTAATTCTTACATGAATGGCAGCTTGCTAAATATCGACGGAGGGTATCTGTTTAAATAGGGGAATATATGAAAAAAATTATCACGTATGGCTCGTTTGATATGTTGCATGAAGGCCATTTAAGGCTCTTAAAACGCGCAAAAGAACTGGGAGATTACCTAATTGTGGGCGTGACAACCGACCATTTTGACGAAGTGAGAGGCAAATTAAATGTTATAGAACCTCACCTAACAAGGTGCCAAAATGTGGAACAATGCGGTTTTGCTGACAAAATTATAACCGAAGACCATATGGGGCAAAAGCTGGAAGATATAATAAAATACGGTGTAGACGTGTTTGCTATCGGTTCAGACTGGGTTGGAGAATTTGACTACCTGAAGGATTATTGTAAAGTTGTTTATTTAGAGAGGACGAAGGATATCTCTAGCTCACAGCTTCGGACACAGAAATATCCGCTTATTCGTGTCGGTGTTGTGGGTACGGGCAGGGTGGCCCCTCGTTTAATGCGTGAGATAAAGTATGTGAGCGGAATAGAGGCTATATGTGCTTATAATCCTAATATTGAGAGTGCAAAGAAATTTGCGAGCCAGCATGGGATAGGCGCTACAGACAATTTTGATGAGTTTTTGGGCAAAGTTGACGCAGTATACGTGGCATCACCGCATGAGACACACTGTGAGTATATCGCAAAATCAATTAAAGGCGGCAAACATGTTCTGTGCGAGAAACCTATGACGTTAAACGAACAGCAGGCACAAGTCGTCTTTAATTTGGCTAAAAAGCACGACAAAGTTTTGATGGAATCGATAAAAATAGCATATGCACCGGGTTTTGTGCAGATGATGGGTATTATTCGCAGCGGTGTTATTGGCAATATTCGTGATGTGGAGGCGTGTTTTACCAAACTTCCACATGATAAAGATTTGAGAGAACTTGTGGACGTGCAATACGGAGGAAGTTTTACCGAGCTAGCTAGCTATAACTTGATGGCAATAATTAAGCTAATGGGGAGTAACTACAAGGACGTATATTTTAACAGTATTAAGGCCGACAATGGCGTTGACATTTATACAAAAGCGCATTTTGTGTATGAAAACGGATTTGCAACGTCAAAAACGGGACTTGGAGTAAAATCGGACGGTCAGCTGCTCATTTCAGGTACTAAGGGGTATATAATTGCGAAGTCCCCGTGGTGGCTTATGCAAGAATTTGAGGTTTGCTTTGAGGATGTGAGAAAAAATCGTGTCTACAAGACCGATTTTATTGGTATTGGCCTGAGGTACGAGCTTGCCGAATTTGTTTCTAAAATTAATGGCTATAAAGAGGGTGCCGATAGGCTAACATCCGAGGAAAGTATTGAAATTGCCCGAATTATAGGTGAGTTTTTAAAGGAGAGAGTTTAATGTTTAAGAACGATGTGCCCTATTTGGAGCTAATTGAAAATGCGAGGGAAATTTATAATTTTCTAGAAGATGATTTGTCGAAAAATGTTTTTTTAAAAAGGCTGGAATATAATATTACAAAGAGCAGCGAAAGTTTATTTGCGCTATTATCTTTTACATCTAACAATATTAAAGAACATATTAAAGCCAGACATTATTTAGATATAAAGGGCAACGATGGGGATACAATAATTATTTACGGCGCCGGTGGAATGGGGAAATCGGCGCTGCCGTATATAAAAAAAATATTTACAACATCAAATTTTTTGTTTTGCGATGCTAATTACGAAAAAATTACTGAAATTGAAGAGATTCCTGTAATTTCTCCCGCTCAATTATTGTTTTCATATAGCAATTGTAACGTAATAATTGCATCGAAAATATATTTTGATGAAATATATTTTTTTCTTTCGAAAAATATGGATGAATCGAAAATTTATACGAGTGAGTTCTTTTATGATAAGGACTGTTATTTTATTTCGGACATTATGAAACCCCAACGTGACGAAATCTTTGTGGATGGGGGTGCATGTGATGGACAGACTTCTTTAGATTTTGCAAAATGGTGCGGTGGCGAGTATAAAAAAATATATGTCTTTGAGCCCGACGAGATGAGAACTTCTGAAGTAGAGGAAAGTTTGTTGTCGCTGAATAATACTGAGTTCTATAAATTGGGCCTCTGGGATGAACAGGATACTTTAGAGTTTGATTGTATCGAGGGGGGCAGTAGCCGTATAGCCGAGGGCACAGGGGCTCTTAAAATAAATGTCGATTCAGTTGATAATATTTGTAAAGAGCCTGTGACATTTATTAAGCTCGACATTGAAGGTGCGGAACTTAAGGCCTTGAAGGGTGCAAGTGAGACCATCAAAAAGCACAAGCCAAAATTAGCGATATGTGTTTATCACAAACCGGAGGATATTATTGAAATACCGCTTTATATAAAAAGCCTTGTTCCTGAATATAGGATTTATATTAGGCATCACAGCTGTAGTAGGATAGATACAGTTTTATATGCAGTGGCAGACTAAATTGATGTAGTATAATGGCATAGGTAATGTTGAAAGTAAAGGTAATATAAATGAAACAAAAAGAACTTGTGCTTTTCGGGACAGGGTGCATCTGTGAGCGCACAGAAAAAATCATGAAAGAAATAAGTGTTTCGTTTAATTATTATGCGGACAACGACCCCAAAAAACAAGGCTTTTTAAATGGGAAAAAAGTTGTGCCGCCGGAGGCTTTGGTGGATATCGACTGCGATGTCATTGTAGTAAATGCGTATTTTTATGAAATTAAAGCGCAGCTTGAAAATTTAGGGTTTAAAAATAATATATACAATTTTAGTATTGTGTCGCAATGGGCCGTTGAAAAAGTAGTTGATGGATTGATGCTCTCCGATTGCCTAAATGAAAAAACCCAAGATATGTCGGTAATTATTGATAACATAGCGACAGTTTCTTGGGGCGGTGCCGAACAGTGGGCGATTAATGTTGCTGAGGGTTTGCACTCTTACAGGGATATTAATACTTGTATTATATGTAATAAAGAGCAACAAAAAAGGCTTGACAGTTATGAGTGCGAGCAATGGTTTTGTGAATCTGCAAACACAAGCTATTTAGAGGCGCTTAAAGAATGTGCGAGCTATTTTATTCGCAAAATTCCTTTTACACTTGTGTGCTCAAGGTTCGACATAGCGTATTATTCATGCCTTGCTGTGAGACATTTTTATCCTAAACAAGTGCGCATAATAAATGCTCAGCACAGCTCAAGGTTCGGAGGTTATAACTGCTCTGCTACACTTGATCAAATTGACAAAACCATTGCCACGAGTAGCGAAATTTACAGCTCACTACTCGATAAGTACAAAATACCACCGCAGCGAATCACTATGAAAGAAAATGCATTGCTTTTTGATAAAGAGGAGGCGCTTCGGCCAAGAACCTATAATTCTGGAAAATTGCCAATAAGAATTGCGTTTGCGGCAAGGTTAGAAATTCTACAAAAAAGGGCGGACTTACTGTTACCACTTATCGATTTGCTTTCAAAATATGAAGTCAATTATGAGCTGAATATAGCAGGAAGTGGCTCATATGAAGAAGTGCTATGTAGTTACATAAAAGAAAAGAAGCTAGAAGATAAAATAAAAATGCTAGGAGTATTTAAGGCGGACGAACTTAAAGAATATTGGAAAAAACAAGATATTTATCTTAATTTGTCTGACTTTGAGGGCATGAGTTTAGCTATGCTAGAAGCCATGTTGTACGGAGCTGTCCCGGTGGTTACTAATGTAAGCGGTGTCAGTGATGTAATTACACATGGTTATAACGGGTATGTTTCTTGCGCGCAAGATGTAGAAGACATTGCAAAGAACATTAAGCTTTTAGATAAAAACAGGCATTTGCTTGAAGTTTACGGATTGAGAAGCAAAAATATTATTATTGAAAAGTGTGATTATCAAAAGTATATCGAGTTCATTGCGAAAGAAATTCAAAAGTTATGGTGAAGAATGTGGAAACAGTATTAGTGTTGGGTGCCAATGGGTTTATCGGTAAGCATTTAGTTCGGGGATTGATCTCAAACTACAATATAGTGGCGGCAGACAAAGTGTTTACAAACACGAGCACTTTTGAAAAGGCGCGTGTATTAAATATGGATTTTACTAAAATAGAGAGTTTTGACGATTTGTTAGTAGGCGTGGACAAAGTAGTACATTTAATAAGCGCTACAGTTCCCGTAGATTCCACAGAAAATGTTATGGGCGAAATACAAAATAACATAATTCCAACCGTAAAACTTCTCGAAAGCGTGAATCGCTCAAATGTTAAAGAGTTTATTTTTGCATCATCAGCAGGCACGGTGTATGGACAAACAGAAAGCACTTGCAGTACGGTTACAAAAAAAAGCCCAATATGCAGCTATGGCATAATGAAAAGTACAGTTGAGGATTATGTGCATTTATATGCCTTATATGGTAAGTTTAAAGTCAAAATAATAAGATTTTCAAATCCGTACGGATACGATGAAAATACCAATAAAGCTCAGGGAATTATTCCTATATTTGTTCGCAAAAACCTAAAAGGCGAGCCGATTACAATTTTTGGACAAACACGCAGAGACTATATTTACATTGATGATTTAGTCACAGGGACTGTAGAGGTAATGCGATACAGTGGCAACCAAACAATTTTTCAAATTTGCACAGGATGTACGTATAAAATTAGTGAAATCGCAGATTCGATAGAAGCCGCAACGGGTGAAAAATTTAAAGAAATATCATATAAAGATAGACGGTTGTGTGATGTGCAAAGCAATTTTTTGGACGAGAGCGAAACCCAACGTATACTTGGGTGGAAACCTGCTATTACCTTAAATAAAGGCGTTGATATGCTAGTTAAAACAGTAAAAAAGCATGTGGATGATAGGGAGAAATAAAGATGAGACCTTTGATAAGCATAATTGTGCCGGTATATAATGCAGAGCAATATTTAGTGCGGTGCATTGAAAGCATTACAAGCCAGACATATGAAAATCTCGAAATAATACTTGTAAACGATGGATCTACCGACAGTTGTGGGGATATTTGCAACGAATATGCAAAGGCGGACGAAAGAATAGTGGTTATCCATAAAGAAAATGGTGGATTAGTTAGTGCAAGAAAAGCAGGTATAAAATTAGCTAAAGGTGAATACATAGGGTTTGTTGATAATGATGATTGGATAGAGCCTGATATGTATAACCATTTGTTAAATGCAATGCTTAAATACAACGTGTCTTTAGTTGCAACCGGATGCATTATGGAATATGGTGACTATTCATATAAAGACTTTGTAGGAGTGCGGGGGGTGTATAGTCAAAATGAAATAGGTAAATTTAACAGCCTTACAAACATCTATGTTACAAACCCTAAAAGCAATATGAAGCTTACTTCTAATATGTGGGATAAGTTGTTTAAAAAGGAGATTGTCGTAACGTACTATTTAAGTATTCCAGACAATATTACTTTTGGAGAGGATTTAGCGTGTACTTACGCATGTGTGCCTTTTATTCAATCGTTATACGTATCGGACGAGGTGTTTTACCATTACAACAAGGCTAACCCAAATTCTATTACAAGCAATGCAGAAAAAAAACAAATAGTAGATATGCTCAATACTCATGAGTATATAAAAAATGTTTACTCAAAACACCAAGAAAAAATTTCGCTAACAGAACAAATTAATGTTTTTTGTTTCGAAGTAATGATGAGTCTTTTATCAAAGTGTACAGAACGCCGTTTAATAGAATATCGTTTTCCCATGTCAAAACTTACGAACATTAAACGTTTGGTAATATATGGCGCCGGAAAAGTTGGGCACTCTTATTGTTTGCAATTTGACGATGAGCCCAAAATAGAAATCGTGGGTATAGTCGACAAAAATAAAGAAGGAACATTGATGAATGGAAGAGTAATTGATAATGTTGATGCTTTATATAATTTAGATTTTGACGCTGTTGTCATAGCAATAAAGGCGGAAAAACTGGCGCAAGAAATTAAAATGATATTGAAAGAAAGATACTCAATTGAAGAGAGTAAGTTGAAATGGCATCGGCCGGTATTCTTTGCCGAAGAAATGCACAGCTCGAAAGTAGAAAAAGGAAAAGAAGTATGAAAACTATTGCATTATATTTACCGCAATTCCATAGAACAAAGCAGAACGATGAATGGTGGGGAGAAGGGTTTACTGACTGGGTGTCGGCTAAAAATGCCAAACCTTTGTTTCAGGGGCATTACCAGCCACATGAGCCGTTAAATGATAACTATTACAATCTACTTGACAAAAACACTATGAAATGGCAAGCAGAGCTAGCAAAGAAATATGGTGTAAGTGGGTTTTGCTTTTACCACTATTGGTTTATGAATGGTAAAACAGTATTGGAAAAACCGGCTGAAAACCTTCTTGAGTGGAAGGAAATAGATACTGAATTTTGTTTTAGTTGGGATAGCACCCCATGGGCAAAAACTTGGAGCAGAGTGGCTAGGAGCAGTTCTTGGGTAACCCCTATGGAAGATGCAAATAAAGTGCTAGCTGCAAACGATACGGGCATGCTGGTAGACCAAAAATATGGAAGAGAGGATTGTTGGCGAAAGCATTTTGAATACTTATTACCATTTTTTAAAGATAGTCGATATATAAAAAAAGATGAGAAGCCGGTATTTATTTTCTATTCAGCAAATATCATTTATTGTCTTGATGAGATGGTTATGTACTGGCAATCGTTAGCAAAACGTGAGGGGTTAGCCGGTATTTACACAATAGCAGTAAACTGCAAAGGGCGTACGTTTGATTATATAGATGCCTACCTAGTACAGGAACCGGGGAGTTTATTAAACGAAATAATTAGTGAGGATGCATGTGAAACGATAGAGGGTAACAAATTGGTAGATTATGAACTGTTGTGGAACAAAATACTATCAGTTGAATATAGTTATCGTAAAACTTATTATGGGGGGATTGTTGGCTTTGATAATACAGCCAGAAAAAAACCAGCAATTGTTGTTAGTGGTGCAAATCCAAAAATTTTTGAGAGTAAATTAGTAGATTTATATAGAAAGAACCACGCCGCAAACAATGAGTTTACATTCATAAATGCTTGGAATGAATGGGGAGAGGGAACGCATTTAGAGCCCGATAAAATATATAAATACGCTTATTTGGAAGCAACCAGAAATGCACAAAACACTTTCGAGAATGAAGATAAGGCATGGATTAATGGAAATAAAATAGTTGAATGTGATGAGAGGGCATCTCAGTTATCAAAAATGAGCGAATATTTTGCCTTAATGAATGAGTGGATGTTTAAGCTAGAGGATAATAAGTCGGTTGCAGCTTATTTTATTAATAATAACTTTAAGAAGATTGCTATATATGGCTATGGGCATCTCGCAAAACATTTGTTGTTCCAGCTGCAAGGCCATGATGTGAAAGTTGAGTATATAATAGAACAAAATAAAACACAAAACTCAGTTCCCTATCCCGTAAAGACGCTAAATGATGGATTGGAACATGTTGACGCTGTGGTGGTTACACCGTTTCTTGAGTATGTACAGATAAAAAAGGCTGTTAAAGAGCAACTCCGCTGCCCAATAATATCGATTAAAGAGGTTGTGATGGAGATATGAATAGATTAGGTATTTTTTATTTCTGTAATAATGATGGTATTGTCGATGATTATGTTGAGTATTTGCTTGATGATATACTGAAAAATGTGAATCACCTGTGCATTGTGTGTGATGGAAACTTGACGGAAAACGAAAAAGCTAAATTAATACATTATACTAGTGATATAGTAATGCAAGAGAATGTAAGTTATGATGGTAGTGCATATGCTGAAGCTTTAAAAAATCATATAGGTTTTGAAAACTTAAAAAAATGGGATGAACTTTTATTGTTCAACAACAATTTTTTTGGACCGCTATATCCTTTTCGTTTATTGTTTGAGAGCATGGATGAAGCCGAGGCCGACTTTTGGGGATTGGTTAACTGTAGGGACACTTCCAATGGAGTTATAAAGAAATACATTAAATCTTATTTTTTAGTAGTAAGGAAGAATATGTTTTCTAACGTACATTTTTCGCTTTTTTGGGAAAATGTGCAGATGAATTTACATAGTTTGGCAGAAGTAGCTTTTGCATTTGAAGTTAGCTTTACAAATTTTTTTGAGGATAAGGGCTTTAAATCAGCTGTGTATGCAGATGTTGTTTATGCTGAAGAAAAAGGAGGCTTTGCCGCAGAAAACTGGTCTGTGCTTAAGCCTCTTGATTTAATTGAACAATATAACTTTCCTATAATCGAAAAAAGAGCATTTCTAAGTCAAGGCAATTTTAATTTTAATGGAAAAAAATTGCTAAATCGGTTAAAAGAAAATAACACAAGTATTTATGAAAACATTTGGAAGTATTTTTTGCGCGTTGCAAACCCGGTAGAAATAAAAGAAGGATTTGAGCTTCAATATATTCTCCCGGATGTGGGACAATCAAATTATGGTAAAGTATGTAATGTTGCTGTTTTTTTGCATTTGTATTATGAGGAGCTAATCGACACGTGCCTTAGCTACATCAGCAATATTCCCGACTTTATTGACATCTATATAACTACCACAAACAAGAAAGCTTACGAAATTATTAATACCTATGCAAAGAGTAATAATCTGAAAAAGATAATATTGCTTCCAAACAGAGGAAGAGATGTAGGTGCACTTTTAATCGGTCTGAAGAATTACACAAAAAAATACGACATTTTTTGTTTCGTTCACGACAAGCGTGCTTTGAAAGGCTCAACAAAAAATTCGGGTGAAATATTTTTTAGAGCGCTGTGGGATAATATGCTTCATAGCAGGGAATACATTCAAAACATACTAGGTGTTTTTTCGGATAATCCCAATGTAGGACTTCTTGTGCCGCCATACCCAAGATATACCGATACATATAACGATAAAGAAAACTGGTGGTCAAATAACTATAATAACACATTGATGCTTATAGAGAAAATAGGAGTAGGATGTAAAAACATTAGCTCTAATTTCCCTCCACTCTCATTGGGTACAGCATTTTGGTGTCGTAGGACAGCACTTAAACCTCTTTTGGACTATCCGTTTGAGATTAACGACTTTCCTGCTGAGCCGTTTCCGCTTGATGAAACTATTAGCCATGCAATTGAACGTTCACTTTCCTTTGTTGTGCAAGATAGAGGATTTGCCACAGGAGTGGTTGAGTGTATTGAATTTGCACAAAAAAGAATTAACAGACTAGAGCAATCTATTAAAAACGACTCTGTTTATTCAAAGATTTATAATTATTCTCAAAATAGAACTAGCTATTATATTTATGGTTGTGGAGTTTTATCACAACGTATTACAGCGATACTCAATGATATGAATATAGAAATTGAGGGTTATGTTGTAACATGCAAGCAACATAATCCGGGCCACTTTAATGGAAAATTGGTTTACGAAATTAGTGAATTGAAGTATAATAATAATAAGGGTATGATTATTGCGCTTAATAAACAAAACACCGAAGAGGCAGTTTCTTCTTTAAATAAATTTGGAATCACAGGGTTTTTAAAGTTGTACTGAAAAGTGTTGAATAAATTAGCAAAAAGGAGAAACAAATATGGATGATATTAAAGTTAGTGTTTTGTGCGTTACTTACAATCATGAGCAATATATAGAACAGGCTATTAATAGCATACTGGAACAAAAAACCAACTTTAAATTTGAAATACTCCTTAATGACGATGCATCTACCGATAACACAACAGCAATAATTCGCAAGTATCAACAAAAATTCCCCGAAATAATAAAACCGATATACTGGAGCGAAAATCAGTATAGTAAAGGAGTAGTTTGGATACCGAATTTAGTACATCATTGTAATGGGAAGTACATTGCTCTATGCGAGGGAGATGACTATTGGTGTGACGTGACTAAATTACAAAATCAGGCAGACTTGTTGGACAACTATGCCGAATACGCAGCTTGTGGGCATAATGCAGTGATTGTCGATGATAATTCTAATGCATATACGTATGATGTGTTTGGTGAGTATATGTTTGAAAAAAAGAATATTTGCAAAGGTACAGTGAACTTTTGCATTGACTCTAAATTTGCCCATACGTGCACAATAATGTTACGAAAAAGCATTTTTGACCTTTATTTAGAGTCCAGCGTTGATGAATATAATTCTATTAAAATTCCGGGAGAATGTGTAATAAGTGCTTTAATAGCGGCAAACGGTTATTTTTTTTACGATACTAAAATGATGGCTTGTTACCGCTATATAACAACACACGGTGGAAGCTGGAGTGCAAAAGTGAAGAACAAGAATACTACTGGATATTATTACAAGGGCTTTGTTCGATTGGGTAAGTTCATGGAAAAATATCATAAAGTCGAAAAAATGTGCAGAATGCTTGAAACTATCCAGCTTCACAGTTCCATAAATCAATTTTTCTTGCATGCAACGAGTGAAAACAAAGATATTCTTACAGAAATATTATCTATTGAGGATTTTTGATGAAAAACATTTATGTAACAAAGGCACTCCTACCCACATACGAAGAATATTGTGAAGCGATTAAGCCGCTGTGGGAATCGCATCACATCACAAACATGGGTGCGCATCATAAACAATTTAAACGGGAGATTCAAAATTATCTAGGGGCAAAAAATGTCTCGCTATTTTGCAATGGTCACATGGCGCTAGAATTGACATTGCAAGCAATGGAGCTCAAAGGAGAGGTTATTACAACACCGTTTACATTTGTGTCTACCACACATGCGATAGTGCGAAACGGGCTTGTGCCTGTTTTTTGTGATATCAACAAAGATGATTACACTATTGATGCAGATAAAATAGAGTCCTTAATTACCGAAAAAACATGCGCAATTCTTCCCGTTCATGTTTATGGGCATGTGTGTGAAGTTGAAAAAATTGATAAAATTGCAAAAAAGCACAACTTAAAAGTAATTTATGATGCTGCACATGCTTTTGGTGTCTCATATAAAAATACACCTGTCAGCCTATTCGGCGACGCATCCATGTTTAGCTTTCATGCAACAAAGGTGTTTAACACAATAGAAGGCGGCGCTATCACGTTTTTAGATGATAAGCTTGGGGGCAGATTATATAATCTTAAAAACTTTGGTATAAAGTCACCTGTGGAGGTGGAATACGTGGGAGCAAACGCTAAGATGAACGAGTTTTCTGCCATAATGGGGCTTTGTAACCTAAAGCAGATTGACTATGCAATAAGCGAAAGAAAGCGAGTGTACGAAAGATACCTTGATAATCTTAGACAAGTACAAGGATTGATATTTTGCAAAAGCAGGCCCGAACAAACTCGCAACTATGCGTATTTGCCTGTGTTAGTTGCAAAAGAATTTGGAAAAACACGAGACGAGATTTTTGATGCACTTGCAGAGCAAAATATATTTGTTAGAAAGTATTTTTATCCGATAATGACAGAACTCGACTGCTATGCAGATAATAAATTTACTAAAAATACGCCTGTTGCAAAGAGCGTTTCGCAAAAAATACTCACTCTACCAATTTACCCAACACTTGAAAATGGCGAAGTAGATAGAATATGTAGTGTAGTACGGAGGGTTTATGAAAATAAACATCAAAAGACAAATTTTGCAAGCGATTGCGAGTATTGAGGAATGCCATGAAGTAATTCGCTCTATCGAAGATGCTGAACAGTTGATAGAGCTATTAGGGCTGTGCCAAAAACTGGCGTTATCTGTGGGTGAAACGTTAGAGCAGCGAGAAACTTTGGTGGATGTTGCACAGCGTATTGTAGCACAACTCGAAGATTATTGTGAGTACATATATAAACTTGGCTGTGCAGAGAATATGGGCGGTGAGGCGTATTTTGACATTTTAAAAGCCTGCTGTGCAAAGCTACAACAAATTAAAATTTCAATTACCTCCGACGTACCTGAGCAAAAGCAAGTTGTAGTGTTTTTGCCATACATTGCATCGATGTGGGACAGCCTCGATAGTATCTGTCGCGAAGCGTTAAAGAGCGAGAACTGGGAGACTTATGTCATGCCAGCGCCCTACTATTCGTTAAATAAGCAGGGGAAACCAATTGCTGACATCTGCGAATATGACAAGTTTCCACAGGATTTACCTTTAGTTCACTATAAAACGCGAACCCTTGAGAGTTTGCAGCCTGATCTTATTTTTTATCATAACCCCTACGATGATATTAACCTTGTCACTTGTGTACACCCTGAGTTCTTTTCGAGAAACCTTAAGGAAATTACACCCTATCTTGTGTATGTTCCATATTATTTTGCGGCAGAAAAAACAATGAAGCACATGCCGGATATGCCGGGAGTTAAGAATGCTTGGCGTGTTGTGGTGCAAGAAGAAGTTGCCGAACAGTTTCTTGAAAAATACCCTAAAGAAAAGGTGCTTGCATTTGGAAGCCCAAAATTGGATGCACTGTTTAATGTAGACGCAAAAAATATTCCCGAAGATTGGCAAAAGAAGATAGAGGGCAAAACAGTATTGCTCTTTAATACACACATTAAAAGCGCTATGAATGATCCGTCCAAATTTTTTGACATGCTGGATTATGTGATGGATATAATGGAAAATGATGAAGATATCGTTGTGCTCTGGAGACCTCATCCGCTTACTCAGCAGACGCTAAATTCATTTCATGACAATAAGAATTTGCTGAGGCAGTATAATAAACGGGTAAGTGAATTTAAGTTGCTCTCAAATGGCATTTATGACGATACAGTAGATTTGCACAGAAGTCTTGCTATATCGGACGGATACATGGGCACATGCAGAAGCTCGGTGTACACACTTTATAAAGAGCTTAACAAGCCGGTATATATTATCCCTGATGTCTACGAGAAAAATTGGTGGGAAACTAAGTTGATGTATGCTAATAGAGGCGGAGTTTTTGTGCAAGGCTATATTTGGCAATTTAACCTTGTGTTTAATGCAATTGTAAAATACGATCCTACAACAAAAAAATCATGGTATGTTGCCTCACTTGATAGATTTCCGCTGTTTGAACCGGCTATGTTCTATGCTACTGATATAAGTGGAGATTGGCTTGTATTAGTACCGTGGTTTAAAAAATATGTTGCACTCTATAACATCGTATCCTCTGAAATTAAGTATATTGAACTTGAAAATGAGGATTTCACAGAACCTCAGTGGATTACTTCATACGTGAATAAAAATCAAATTGTAGTTGTTAGAAAAGACAGCACAGACTATCATTATGTTATATCAACTGAGGACTTTTCCTGCAAGAAAGTTAATATAAAGGAAAAGGGAACATATTTGCGTGCGGCAGATGGGTATGTTTGGACGCATGATAAATTATATAATAAGCTGATTGCACGAAATGAGGATAGCTGTTTAACCTTTTTATTACCTATCAATTGCAATTTTGAACTTTTTACTCATATTTGTATATCACAAGGCAGTTTGTGGGTTGTAAATAGAAAATCTGGAACACTTTTTTACTGGAAAGAACTTAATAATTCGCAACTTCCCAGTATTTTTACAATTTTAGATTTATTTAAAACGAACGAGGATATTAGAATAAGACTTTGCAATGTGCATGACGGGAAACTTCTCATTAATACTACGCATTCAGATGCACTTTACGTGATAGATATGGACAGTAAAATATGCAATCAAATTACACCTAAAACTTCGGAAGCACTTGCGAGATATTCATTAGATGCTTTTTGGTGTGGTGAAGAACTTCATATAATGCCGTGTGACTGTGAGAACAACAGTATAATTACTATTGACTCAAAGCTTCATAAAGCTAGTCGACATCGAGTTACACTCGAAAATCATGATATGCTTCAGGACTTGTTCCGATTTAACTTAATCGGAACAGGAAAAGATGTAATGACAGCGCATTTACCATGGTCTGCTATAACCTGGATAGATACAGTGAAGGCTATTGATACTAATGCACACGACAATCGCAACGAAAACAGTGTTGGGGCTACGGCATGGAGACATATAGAAAATGAAATATAGGAAAACAACATGATTGAAATATATGACGCAAATCTTAAAATGTACAGAAATCACAGGGTTGTATTATGGGGTGCAGGTAAAGTTGGTAAGGCTTTTCATGACTTCTTATCGAGCTTAAAATGTGATGTATTTGCGTTTTGTGATAACAATGAAAAATTATGGGGCACACAGATAGATAATACCGATGTTATCTCGCCAAACAAGCTAAAAGAAGTGCTGGCACAAAGTGGGGACATAGTTGTGCAAATTGCTGTAATTCTAACAGACTATACGCCTCTTATTTCTCAACTTGAAGTAATTGGAGTAACTTGTTATATCCCTGCGACTCAACTGAAATACTTGAAGTTGATTAACTCTCGATTGCATCAAGAAAATACAGCGATTAAAGCAGTTCGGGATAACATATTGATTGACGCGGATCTGCTTGATATTGAATATGCGCTAGAGAGAAAGATAACTTTTGCACAACACATTGCAAAGTTACCCGAGCGTTATCCTATATTATTAAATCTACCGCTAGAAACAGGACTGCAGCAGGTTTATGAGCTTATTGCAAACACGCAATTAATATACAATTTTGATTCTTGCCCACAGGGATTTGACGGCCGGATACTAAAATATTGCAATGTCAAAAAAAAGCTTATCACAGCGGTTAGAGATCCTGTTGCACAGAACATGGCATTTATCCAGAAAATGTTAGCACGCAAAAGTTTATTAGAAGATTCATATTATATCAAACTATCTGAACGCATTGAAAACGTAACGCCACAGGCACTGTTTGATGAATGGATGAGAGAGATAGGATATAAAAAGGAACTTGAAATTCCAAAAGGATGCACTTTAAAAACCATGAAATTGTCGCGAGACATCCAGGGTTTTGTGCCTAATTTTTGTAAACATGTGCTTGATATTACCGCCAAGCCCTTTGATAAGCAAAAGGGTTACTCGGTAATGCAGGGGGACAATATCGAGGTTTTCGTATATCAATACGAGAAACTTTCAAAAGTATTACCAAAGATGTCGCAGTGGCTTGGAGTTAGTGTAACAGAAATAGAGCAAAGTGAAAAGAGCAATCGGGTTGAAAGCAATATTAAACTTTCAAAAAAATATGTCGACATGTGTTATCGTGAGCCTTTTGTTTCTCATTTTTATTCAGATGAGGATATAGTTGGTTTTAGAAAAAAATGGGAAAGGCAGATTATCAAATGAAAGTAGGAATAATGCAACCATATTTTTTCCCATACTTGGGTTATTGGCAGCTTATTAATGCGGTTGATAAATTTGTTATTTATGACGATGTGAATTTTATTAATCGTGGCTGGATAAATAGAAATTGTATCTATGTAAACAATAATTTGAAATATATAAATGTTCACCTTAATGCAGCGTCACAAAATAAAAAAATAAATCAGATAGAGGTATTATCAGAGAAAACAAAATCAAATATACAACTGATTAAAAAAGAGTATGTTAAAGCTCCTTATTTTGAAATAGTTTTTCCCTTGTTGCAAAAAATATTGATGAATGAAGAAAAAAATTTAACCGATTTTCTTGCTTTTTCAATTATAGTACTTTGCGAATATATGGGTATTAAAACAGATATCTTACTGTCTTCTGAACTAAAAAAAAACAACACTTTAAAAGGTCAAGATAAAATTATTGATATATGCAAATTGCTAGGCGCAACACAATATTACAATGCCATAGGTGGGAAAAAATTATATAATGAAAAAGATTTTATCAATAATGGAATTGAGCTAAGTTTTTTGGAAATGAATAAAATGTATTATAAGCATTATGAAGAAAATGTGGAAACTAATTTATCAATAATTGATGTTTTAATGTTTAATAGGCGTGAGAGAGTTAAGGAGATGCTGTGCAATTTCAATATGGTATCTGGATGTTCCGAGGAGTTTACATGAAAAAAGTTGTAGGCTTGTGTATGGATGCTTTGACAAAAAAATAAATGGTTAGGGGTCATTATGATACAGATAAGTCAAATTGATGATAAGTTAAAAATATATAAAGAGAACAAAGTTATTGTTTGTGGCAGTGGCATTGAGCTATTGAGAATGATTTCATTATTAAGCAGCTTAGATATTTCGATTTTTGCTGTTTGCTACTATAATCACAACTATAATAGAAAAAATAATGATTTTCCTGAAATTTCGATGGATGGTATTATGGAATCCAAAGACGAGAATTTCGTAATACAAATTGCTGCAAATTATGAAGTTGAAAATAATATAATTAATGTATTAAATAAAAAAATCACAAGCAAGTACATTTTAACTCAAGAGGCAAATGAGATTTTGGGATTTGTAAAAAAATATGCGATTGCCAAACAGACAAAATGTGCAATGCCGACAAAAATAATAGATGAAACTCAAATTGCAAGGCACAAAGTGGCTCTTCGCTCTTTTTTTCTTAAATATTATGATTGCGCACCTGTGGTAATGTGCTTCCCCTTTAAAACCGGAGACTACACAGTTAAAGGGACATTGGAGAAAAATGGTGTAATACATTATACTTTGCCTCACGAGCCGAGGATAATAGAATTAGATGTTTATAAAAAAATATGTAATAAGGTAAAAATAATAACCGCGGTAAGAGAACCTATAGGACAGAATTTGTCGCTTGTATTTCAGTTTATTTCAGCACTAAACTCGTCGAGAGAGTGTGATACGTTTAGCATATGTGAAAGCACAGAGGTTCTGCTAAAAGATGGCGGTGATGCACAATATTTTTTCGATACTTGGCTTAAGTCTGTTAATTGTTTAGCAAGGGAACAAAATTGTGATGGCAGCAAAATTATAAGTGGCATTGGTGTTGAGCAAACATCTTTTCCGTTTCATATGCAAAAATTCATACCCTCATTTCAAGCAAATATTATTGATATTCTCGCACACCCGTTCGACAAAGAAAAAGGCTATTCTATTATAGAAGAGGATAACGTTGAAGTGTTCGTCTATCAATTGGAAAAACTCAACGATATTATTTCGGAATTTTCAGAATGGGTGGGAGTCTCGTTTGACAAGCTTGAAAACGCAAATATCGGGGCGGACAAGTGGACGGGTAAAGCATATAAAAAGGCACAGAAAGAAATCACGTTCTCTAAGGAATACTTTGACGCTTGTTTTATTGAACCTTATGTAAAACACTTTTACTCAGATGATGATATCGAGAAGTTTAAAGCTCGTTGGAGACCGCACATAAAATAAAATGTACAGGTTTTTAATAAGTAATCAAGTATCGAAAAAATGGGACTATCTGTTTTGTGGAATGCACAATAATTGTGTATATATCTAATGGAAAAATATCTACGTGTGAATTAATTTTAGAAGACAGTAGCAGATTAAACAATTTTTTTGGAACAAATTTTAATGCACATGAAAAAGACTCAATTAAGATATTTGAAGAACTTAATGTTAATGAAAGTAAATATAAGTTTAGCAAAAGACAAAAGACATGTGATATTTGTGCTGTAAGAAACAGAGAAACTACCGGTGGTTGGGGGTTGAGCAAAGGTGCCATCGATGAATATATCTTGTTATAGCATTTGAATTAGAGAGGATTATTTTATGTTTGATGACAACACTACAATTTATGCAAATGGTTTTTTTGAAAAAGCTTCAGAAGTATACGCCATTCTTGAAGATGATTTGTCAAAAGAAATATTTCTTAGGCGCATTGAGTATAATGTCACTAAAAGCATTAATAGTTTAGAGCGTTTGACTAGTCTTGCACAGCCTGACGTCAAACGGCAGCTATCCCAACTGAAAAATTCATATTTAAATTTAAATTTAGAAAACGATGAAACGGTAATAATTTATGGAGCTAGGTTTTACGGCAAGATGGTTGAGAAATACATGCATAAAAAATTCCCCAAAGCAAATTTTATTTTTTGCGATAGAGATTATAATCAGATAAAAAACATCGAAAAAAATAGAATTATTTCACCGGATGAATTATATAAGAGATTTTTAGAAAATAAAGTTATTATTGCCAGCATTCATTTTTTTAACGAGATATTTGACTCTTTGGTAAATAACGGAATTGATGAAAAAAACATTTTTAGTTACAAATGGATAATGGACGCTGAGCAATACTACCCTTGCGGTGTATTTACATTACATGATGAAGAAATTTTTGTGGACGCAGGCGCATATGATGGAAATACAGTTATAGATTTTGCAAAGAAAAGTGGATATAAATATAATAAAATCTATGCATTTGAACCGGATAGAGATTTGTTCCTTAAAACGCAAAAGAACACTTTACATCTGCCAAATATCGAATTGTTTGAGCGAGGTTTATGGGATGTTGCAGAAACCATGCACTTTACCGAAGGAGAGGGGTCAAATAAAATATCAAGTGGAACCGGCTCAACAACAATAGAGACTGTTTTTTTAGATAATATTTTGACTAATGGATGTACATTTATTAAGCTGGATATAGAAGGTGCAGAATTAAAAGCATTGAAAGGTGCAAAAAATATTATACAAAATTACAAGCCCAAACTGGCAATTTGCGTATACCATAAAAATGAAGATATAATAGATATCCCTCTGTACATAATGAGTTTAGCGCCGGAATATAAACTATATATTAGGCATCATAGTAACTTAGCAGGAGAAACGGTTTTGTATGCAGTGGTAAAATAATAGCGTATTAATTCGTTTTCTTATTATTGCATGCCAACTATGTACCAATTACGAGAGAGGCTTACTATAATGAACCTTATGTCAAACACTTCTACTCAGACGAGGACATCGAGAAGTCTAAAGCTCGTTGGAGACCACATATAAAATAAGGAGACTGCATTGATATCGAGAACAGAACTTAAAAACGTACAAAACATCTGCGCTGACATCGCTATAACAGCGGGTGTTGCCATAATGAACGTGTACGAAAATGAAGAAGCATTTGTTAAAGTTGAGTATAAGTCGGACAAATCACCGTTGACGCTTGCAGATAAATTAGCAAACGATATTATCGTGTGCGCACTAAAAGAAAACTTCCCTTTTTATTCCATTCTTTCTGAGGAAGAAAAAGACGATATGAGTAGACTTAAGAACCCTTATTGTTTCATAGTCGATCCGCTGGATGGGACAAAAGAGTTTGTAAAACGCAATGGGCAATTTACAGTAAACATCGCACTCGCCTACAATCATGAGGTCATTGTGGGGGTGATTTATGTACCGGCAACAAAAGAACTCTATTT
Organism: uncultured Bacteroides sp.; assembly: GCA_964368295.1. Classification (GTDB taxonomy): domain Bacteria; phylum Bacillota; class Clostridia; order Oscillospirales; family Ruminococcaceae; genus Ruthenibacterium. The sequence goes on along the minus strand of CAYJBO010000004.1, from coordinate 22,145 downwards.
TGCAAGTAGGGATAACGGAGCGTTTTATAGCCATGATTCGGGCGAAACTATGAAGATATGTGCATCGGATGAAGTGGATTTAAATAAAGTGCGCCTTGTCATGAGCAGTTCTCATGGCTGTGCACAGATGGATGAAATTATAGAGAAGTATGAATTTAAAAACTTTGTAAAAATGGGAAGTTCGCTCAAAGGCTGCCTTGTGGCAAAGGGCGATGCCGAAATTTACTATCGCCACAACCCGACGATGGAGTGGGACACTGCCGCTATGCAGTGCATTGCCGAAGAAGCCGGGGCGATTTTTAGACAAATGAACGGGTCGAAGATGATTTACAACAGAGAAAATTCGCTTAACGACAAGGGCTTTTTTATTGTAAACAGCAAAAATAATATTCTGCATGACACAGAGGTGGAGCTATGACACATTTGGACAGGCTAGAAGCTGAGGCAATTTATATTATGCGTGAGGTAGCCGCCGAGTGTGAACGTCCTGTTATGCTATATTCCATAGGTAAGGACAGCTCTGTGATGTTGCATCTTGCAACGAAGGCTTTTTATCCGGAAAAACCACCTTTTCCGTTTTTGCACGTAGACACGACGTGGAAGTTTGCCGAGATGATTCGTTTTCGCGACAGAATTGCAAAGGAAAAAGGCATAGAACTTCTTGTGTACACAAACGAGGAAGGTGTAAAAAACGGTATTAATCCCTTTGAACACGGCAGTGCATATACCGACATAATGAAGACACAGGCGCTTAAACAAGCGATAGATAAATATGGTTTTACTGCGGCGTTTGGTGGGGGAAGGCGTGACGAGGAGCTGTCACGTGCTAAGGAGCGCATCTTCTCCTTTCGCAACGAAAATCATGCATGGAACCCAAAAAAACAGCGCCCCGAGCTTTGGAATTTATACAACACCGCAATTAAAAAGGGCGAAAGCATAAGGGTGTTTCCTCTGTCTAATTGGACGGAGAGCGACATTTGGCAGTACATTATCAGGGAAAAAATAGAGATTGTTCCGCTGTATTTTGCCAAAGTTCGCCCCGTGGTGGAGAGGGAAGAAAACCTCATCATGGTGGATGACGAGCGCATGAAGTTATTGCCGGGAGAAAAAGTTGAAAATCTCAGTGTGCGTTTTCGTACGCTAGGGTGTTATCCGCTCACGGGTGCAGTTTTGTCACATGCGGACACGCTTGAAGAAATTGTTGCGGAAACACTCGGCGCAGTGAGCTCGGAGAGGACTAGCAGAATAATTGACCACGAGGCACGCGGCAGCATGGAGCGTCGCAAAAAAGAGGGGTATTTTTGATGAAAAGTCTGCTGAAATTTATAACCTGCGGTAGTGTGGACGACGGAAAATCCACTCTCATAGGCCATATGCTCTACGCGGCCAAACTCATATTTGCAGATCAGGAAAACGCACTTGTTTTGGATAGCAAACTCGGAAGCAGGGCGGATGGACTTGACTATTCGCTACTTTTAGACGGGCTTATGGCAGAGCGTGAACAAGGTATAACTATAGATGTGGCTTATCGTTATTTTAACACCGAAAAACGCAGCTTTATAGCGGCAGACACGCCGGGGCACGAAGAATACACGAGAAACATGGCAGTCGGGGCATCTTTTGCGGATCTTGCCGTGATACTTGTAGACGTAAACAACGGAGTGCTTACCCAGACAAAGCGGCATGTCAGAATTTGTTCACTCATGGGCATTCGACACTTTGTGTTTGCGATAAATAAAATGGATCTTGTGCACTATGACATTACATGTTTTAACAGGGTGCTAGCTGTGCTCCACGGTTTGGTGGCAAATGTCAATTGCGACAGTGTGCAATATATCCCCGTGTGTGCTACGATTGGGGACAATGTGACAACAATTTCCCCCAATATGCCGTGGTACAAAGGCAGCTCGCTGTTAGAGTATCTTGAAAACGTAAACGTTTTAGGTGCGGCACTGAACGAATCATTTCTTATGCCGGTACAGCGGGTTTGCCGCCCAACTCATGAATTCAGAGGTTTTCAAGGCGAAATAACACGTGGGAAATTGAGCATTGGCGAAGAAGTTGCAGTTTTGCCTAGCGGGAAGACCGCTATTGTCAAAAAAATATTATCGACAGATAAGTCAATTACAACCGCAAATTGTGGGCAACCCGTAACGCTTGTGTTTAACGAAGAGGTTGATTGCTCTAGGGGCGAGGTGATTGCAAAAGGCGATTTTTTGCAAATCAGCCGCCTGATTCGCTGTGAACTTCTCTGGATGGACGACGAGGAGCTTCTCGTCGGACGAAATTACCTGCTCAAAATTGGAACACGCATAATTTCCGCAAGTGTTTTTAAAATTCACTACTGCATAGACGTAAATACGGGAGAACATATTTTACAAGAGCAGGCAAAAAAGAATGACATTATAAATTGCGACATTTCACTTTCAGAAAAAGTTGTGCTAGACTCGTTTGCTAATTGTCCCGAACTGGGTAGATTTATTTTAATAAACAGGGTTAGCAACATGACGTCTGCCTGTGGAGTAATCCAGCACACACTGCGTCGCTCAGACAATCTGACATGGCAAAATATGGACATAACGAGGCAGGTAAGGGCAGAGCAAAAAAAGCAAAAGCCCTTGACACTTTGGTTTACAGGACTTTCCGGTGCGGGCAAATCTACAATTGCAAATGCGCTTGAAAGGGCTTTTGTATCCATGGGGAAACACACCATGATTCTTGACGGAGACAACGTTAGAATGGGCCTTAATAACGACCTTGGGTTTAGTGCACAGGGCCGTGTAGAAAACATTAGAAGAATAGCCGAGACGGCAAAACTTATGAATGATGCAGGGCTTATAGTGCTTGTTTCGGTTATATCCCCGTTTGAAGCAGACAGGCAAAATGCAAGGAACATAATAGGCGATGCTTTTTTTGAGGTGTATGCACACGCCACGCTTGAAGAATGTGAGAGAAGAGACACGAAGGATCTATACAAAAAGGCAAGACGGGGTGAGATTTCAAACTTTACAGGAATTTCGTCACCGTATGAGGTGCCGGAAAAACCGGATTTTATTGCGGATACACAGACGCTAACAGTAGAAGAGGTTGTTGTAGAACTTTTAGAAAAATTGAGGTGCCTTTAATATGAAAAAAGTTTCTATGATAATACCTATTTATAATGAGGAAAAATATATAAAAGATACTCTTGAGTCTGCTTTAGCTCAAGATTATCGAGAGCTTGAAGTAATAGTGGTTAACGATTCCTCGACTGATGCGACTCAAGAGGTGCTTTATAGCTACAGCAATAGCTTTGAAAAACACAACATTAAGTATATAATAGTTAATCACTCAAGAAACAAAGGCGTGAGTGCTGCAATAAATTCCGGATTGGCTGTAAGTACAGGGGATTATTTATGTTTTCCGGATTCGGATGATGTTTTTTTCTCTAATTATGTTTCTTGTATGGTGCACACGCTTGAGAGCAGTGGTGGCAACTGGGTAAGATGCAATTTTGTGAAAATTTTGGAAAATGAAAATCGTGAATATGAAGAACTTTTGCCCAAAAAAAGCATCTACAAAAATGACTATTATGATATTGTTTCAAAACTTGTTCCCTATAATGTTTGGAACATGGTGGTTCGCTCGGATTATTTTAAAAAATGTATAGGAGAGCAAATAGTTGATTCTCCTTTAACCCAAGAGTGGTCGATGATGCTTCCTCTTAGCTATTATTCTGACTATGTTAGATGCGATAAAATTTTGTATTGTTATAGTATTAGAACAGGAGGTTTATCGCGATGGATTGACGGCGATATCGAAGCTGTTTTGAGCCACTATGATGCGCTGCATAATTTAAATACAAGAATAATTAATGGCATGGATGAAAGCGATAGCAGGGTAAAGAGCGCACTTGAAATATATTTTACATTCATCAAGCTAAAAGCAAAAAAGAGCCGTGAGGAAAACGTTAAAGCTGAAGCTGATCGGCTGCTTGAACTTGCGCATAATTATATAGATGCTAATTTTTTAAAAAGAATTGATAGTTTAGATTTGTCAATGAGACTAGCTATTGATGTTGTCTTGCAAATGAGAGTAGAAGAACCTTTATCCTTGTACTCGGAAATAACAAATAAAACCAAGAGTGGTTTTGTCATCTATGGAGAACTGTATAAAACGGCTGTTTGCATGGCTTTTGGAGAGCCACACGCTATTAATACTTATAATAAAGCGTATGATTCACTACCAAAGCTACTGTTGTATGAAAATTCAAGCAAAGCAAAAGAAATAATGCGCAGTTTTCCAAATTCGACAGAGTTAATATTTTATGATTTAAGAGACATAAGAAAAGCACTTAGAGGTTGGGCACATGAAAAGGGCTATAGACTATGAATGATAATTTCAGCTTTTCAATATTTGAACAAGAACTTAAAGGCAAGCAAATAATTGGATATGGGGCAGGAACAAATGCGACTTATATGCTTCGCGATGATAGGTTTGCTAAGCACTTAGGTCGTTTAAGTTGTTTTGTGGATAAAGACGAAAATCTCCATGGAAAAATGTTGAAGGTCGGCAGCTGTGAGGTGGAAATTATTTCCCCCTCGGAATTAGAGCAAAAAGATAGAAATACTACTATTGTTATTGTAACGTTGACCGATTATATAAAAGTAGGCAGATGGTTGACACAAAAGGGTTTTACCTGGCTGCCATGGACCGTAATATCAACCGATTTTAATTTTGAAGAGAAATTGCAAAAAGATAACTCGAAAGCACCCCGGCTGTTTTTGTTAAACACTCCCGATTATATTAACCTTGGTGACGTAGCAATTGCTGTGGCAGAAGAGTTGTATTTAAGGGAGAATTTTGGCGATTTTTATGAAATAGGAACATATGATTGCCATCCGGCAGCCTTAAAACGCCTTCAAAAGTATGTAAAACCTAATGACATTATTTTTTTTCAGGGTGGTGGGAATATAGGCTCCCTTTGGTATGTTTTTGAAGAAATATTTCGAAACATCCTTTTGCTGTTTCCTAGCAACCCGGTTATTGTATTTCCACAGTCTATCTTTTATGGCGATACCGATGAGGATAGAGAATATTTTGAGCTGTCACGTAAAATTTATAATTCACATAAAAATTTAACAATAACGGTAAGAGACAGGCGCAGTTATGAATTTGTGACGTCTTCGTATACTTGCAATTGCTTTTTGTTACCTGATATGGTGCTTACGTTGTTCTCGGAAAATTTGCCGTGTCGCCATGGCATCGGTGTAGTAATAAGAAGTGATAAGGAACAAATATTGCCGGATGGCTACATCGATGTGATTGAATCTGCAATAACTAGAGCCGGCGAGCAAGCCAAGTATATTTCTCACCTTGAAGTAAGGCAAGTGACAGACAGAAATGAGCAGATATCGAGTATACTAAACTCGTATCTCGGCTGCAAACTTATTATTACTGATAGGTTGCATGGGATGGTTTTTGCAGCCATTACGGGTACACCGTGCATTGCATTTGACAACTCATATAAAAAAACATCAGACCTTTATGACACATGGTTAAAGCAGTTCACACACATAACAATTGAAAAACCTGTAGACGAAATATTGCTCTCACAGATGATAATAAAAAAAATGAATTGCAAATTTTCACAAGTTGATACAGCTGAATTTTCAGGGGAATTCGACTGCTTGACAAGCTTTATAAATAATATAATAAGGGGTAACTATAATGTATAAAATAAAACGCTTTATAGACTGCCATGTCCCTGTCAACCTATGTAATTTTAAGTGTGATTACTGTATGGTTGGGCAATGGGATGCATTTAAAACAAAGTATACAAATTTTGAATATTCGGTTGACACGATGGCGTATGCTCTAAGGCCTGAAAGGATGGGCGGCATATGCGCCATTAATCTATGCGGTAATGGGGAAACTTTTTTACACCCGCAACTTATGGGCTTTATTAAATTACTGTTGCGTGATGGACACTTTGTGTCGATAGTGACAAACGGAACAGTGACAAAGGCTATTGATGAACTTTGCAACCTGGATGAAGAAGAGCGCTCACGTGTGTTTATAAAGTTTTCTTTTCATTATACCGAGCTTGTCGGGTTAAATTTGCTAAACACATATTTTAAAAACATACACAATTCGCACAAGGCGGGCATTTCGTTTACTGTCGAGCTTGTTGCCTCGGACGGGAATGTCCCGTATATAGATGAGATAAAAAAAGCTTGCATGGAAAATTTGGGCACACTATGTCATTTGACAGATGCCCGTGCAAACACAACAGATGATATAAGACATTTGACGGATATGCCTATAGGCGAACACATAAAAGTTTGGGGCACTTTTAACTCTGCTCTGTTTGATTATCGCCAAGTGACATGGGGACACGACAGAAAAGAACATTTTTGCTATGGTGGATTATGGTCGTTTAACCTCAATTTGGGACAGGGCGATTTAAAACAATGTTATCGCAGTGCAGGAGTGGTCCAAAATATATTTGAAAACCCGACAGAGGATATTCATTATTTGCCGATAGGGCATCACTGCAGAGTTCCACACTGCTACAATAGCCATGTGTTTGACTGTTTTGCAGGCGTTATCCCTGAAATTTCTTCCCCCACTTATGCTAAACTGAGAAACAGGGTGCTTTTAAATGGGGATGAATGGCTGAAAGGCCCGTATAAAGAAATATACAGCCATAAAGTTTGTGAGAATAATGCGCCATTTACTAAAGAGCGACAAATTTTTACAGACGGGATTAACATGTTAAATTATAAAGCGCAAACACCGGGAAATGATTTTGATGGAATTGTCCGATATTATCTGTCATGCATAAAAGAAAAAAGCATTGCAGTACTTGGTGAAAACAAAATTGCAGAGCATATCTTATCTGTATGTGATAATTTACAAAAATACGAAGACAGCTGTGATGCCGATGTAGTAATAGTCACCGACTTTTTGCGTTTTGGTTCCATTAAGCAGGAATTGTCAAAAAAAACCGACGCTAAAATAATAAATATAGTGGATTTGAGTGAAATTATATGAATGTTCACCTGTCAATAGATGATGTTATAACATCACTTAAAACTTTACATTCAGAGTTGCCGAAATCAGTGTTCGACATCCCGTTATTTAATTATATCAAGGAGTTGCACCACACTTATGGTGCGGTGTTTACCCTTTATATATTTGAAAACGATGGAAAAGAGTTTAACGTTTCAAGTGTACCGCAAAAGTACTTTGGTGAGATTGGTGATGAGAGCTTTTTAAAGTTTGGCTATCATGGCTATAAAAATGTAGGTAGCATAAAAGATTTAAAGCTGTTTGCAAGGGAAATGGACACGATCAACAACACTTTTCCGGGCCCGTTATTATCAAAAAAAATAAGGTTGCACAGGTATATTGCCGATGCGGACATGGTAGATATATTAAAGCAAAACGGTGTAAAGGAGCTATTGTGTCGTGATGATAAAAGCGTAGAGCTGTTTAATGCGCCCCCGTCTTACGGCTTGACAGAACATGATATGATTAACGTCGGAAGTAGTGGCGTTTGTAAAGATGGAATGGTATACAGTAAGACACATATTCAGCTGGAACTGTTTGATGAAAATTCTCTGCTAAGACGACTGTCGAATTTGAAAGACGAGAAAAATTTATCTGTATTTACTCATGAATTTTGTTTGCCGGAGAATAAACACTTAATAAAATGCGCACTGGACACATTAAATAAACAAGGTGTAAAATATGTATTTTAACAAAGTGCAGTGAGAGGGGAAAAGATGAAAAACAAAACTATTTCAATAATAATACCATGTTATAACGCAGAAAATTATATTGAAAAATGTGTAAAGAGCATACTGTCTCAGTCTTATACCGACATAGAAGTAATTATTGTAAACGATGGAAGTACGGATGGTACGGCGGAGCGTTTGCAGCAATTTACAAGCGATAAAAGAGTTAATATAATTCATCAAAAAAATGGGGGAGAAGCAGCGG
>CAYJBO010000004.1:0-14149 GCA_964368295.1 uncultured Bacteroides sp. | reverse complement strand
CGAGGAATACAGGGATAAATTCTGCCACAGGCGAGTATATTGGATTTGTAGACAATGATGATTATATTGATAAGGATATGTACTATAAGCTGCATGCCGCCATGACGGAAAATGATGCCGACTTAGCCGTGTGCAATTTTAATTTAGTATATGATGAAAAAGCAACCGAGCACTCATATTCCAAAATGATAAACGGATGTGTATCTTTGCAAGATGACGTGTATGGATATTTTGCCAAATTTTGCGCATGCCCAAAACCCAACAATTATGTATGGACAAGGTTATATAAAAGTGAAATAATTATGTCTTCGGGTGTGAGATTTGAAAACTTTCCGCTCAGTGCAGACACTCTTTTTTCTTTTAAACTTTTACCATTTATAAAGAAAACAGCATTTGTCAATGAGGGGCTATATAATTATTATCAGCGTGAGAGCTCAGTTATACATAATATAGCCAATAAATGCAATATAGCCGATCTTTATGCCGACACTTTTGAAGCGCTTGCAGATTTCTATGAGTTAAATGGTCACAAGGCATTTTTGTCGGTGTTAAATCTTCATGCATACACAAGGCTCAGGAGTATTTTCTTTTACTCACGTCTTGCAGGGCATACTGACGAGGGTATAATTGATACTATAAAGAGTGGGTTTAAAGGTCGAAAGATATATGATTACTTAACGGGGCTCCTATAAACTGTGAAATGGGTATATCCCCATTATGCAAACTACATAATAGACGTGTTTAAAAATATTTCGCTAAGATTTATTGCGGTTTATAACACGTCTATTTTTTTGCGGATTTTTAGCTGTACAATACTATTTACAGCCTTCTTTTCATCACAATTAGTTATAAACAAAGCAGGCAACAAACCACCAAAATACAAAAACAATGAATATCGGATGCTGACCTTTCATATTAATTGAAAAGGGGTGGGATGATGACTGATATTGAAAATAACATAGCAAATGTAAAAACCGACATAAAACTAGCTGTTAACCGCAGCCTTTTTTTGAAAGGCATAATAACCGAGGAAATGTACATAAAAGCAAAAGATATGATAATTAAGGCGGTATCGCCGTGCTGTAATTGCGAAGAGAACACACACCTTTTATTAGAGAGATAACGCTGCCTTATCTCGGCGGGCAGCTCAATGCATTTTGCAATGAATTGTGGCACAAAAAGTGATTTTTGCCGTGTAATAAACATAAAAAGGAAGTTGAGTATGGACTTATATAACCTTAGAAAAGAACTTAGTATAGGCAAGTCAATTTACGATTTGCCGCTAAAAGTTACGTTTTACGCTCGTGTTTCTACCGGCAGTGATGAGCAGGCGCACTCACTCAAAAACCAGATAAATTATTACAGGGACTTTATCGGCAAAAACTCCAACTGGACATATGTCAACGGATATATAGACGAGGCCTTGAGCGGGACAAGCGTTTTTAAGCGAGAGGCATTTTTAAAAATGATTGACGACAGCAATTTTAACAAGTTCGATTTAATCATAACAAAAGAGATTTCACGTTTTTCTCGCAACACCCTTGATAGCATAAAATACACAGGAGAGCTTTTAAAAAACGGTGTTGGGGTTATTTTTCAAAGCGATAATATAAACACGCTAATGCCGGACGCAGAGCTGCGCTTGACTATCATGTCAAGCATAGCGCAAGACGAGGTGCGAAAGATATCAGAGCGCGTTAAATTTGGCTTTAAGCGTGCCATTGAAAACGGAGTTGTTCTCGGCAACAGCAAAATATGGGGATACAAAAAACAAGACGGCAAGCTTATTGTCGAGCCCAATGAGGCCGAAATTGTGAGAAAGATATTCGAGCTCTATGCAATTGAAAAAATTGGCATACGTGGCATTGCGGCGGCGCTTAATGAGAGCGGAATTAAAAACACGAAGGGAAACGACTTTTCTTTTTCTACCATCAAAAATATTCTGGTGAACCCCAAATACAAGGGTTATTACTGCGGCAACAAATCACATAAATACGATTATCGCAGTGACGAGCGCAAGGTTTTTGACGAAGCCGAATGGGTGATGTATAAAGATGAGGAAAACGTTCCGGCGATTGTTTCGGAGGAACTTTGGGACAAGGCGAATGAAATACTTGATAAACGCAGTAAAAAACACTCCTCGGAAAACCCGAGCAGCTACAGCAACAAATACAAATACAGCTGCAAAATCATCTGCGGTGAGCACAAAACATACTATTACAGGGCGGTGTTTAAATACAAAACGGGCGACAAAGAGCTGTGGCAGTGCAAACTGTATGCCGAAAAAGGCAAAGCAGGGTGCACCTCTCCAGTGGTTTACACGGCAGAGCTGGACGAGATTATGCGTGATGCATATGGTCAAATTATTAAAGACAAAGCGGATATTATACACGAGCTTGTTAAAATATATTCCTCTATTGCAAACACATCGGATATAAAACAGGACACAGCAAAGCTACAATTGCAAATTAATGGCATGTTGCAAAAAAAAGATAAGCTGCTGGATTTAAGCATTAAAGGCGCAATTTCCGACGATGAATTTAAAGAGCGAAACAATTCTTTTAACAGCGAGATAAGCAAAGCGCAAATTAAAATAGAAAACCTTAAAGCAGAGGAGGAAAAAAACAGACAGGCTACAACCACCGTTGAAACGCTTCGTCAGGTGATAGCAAGCGAGCTTGATTTTAACGACGGCTTTGACAACTCTACTATAGGCGCACTGCTCGACAGGATAGAGGTTTACGGCACAGGTGATAAGAAAATTATAAATTTAAAGGTGTGTTTTAAGGTGCTTGAGGGCGAGCGAAAATACACCATAAACCGAAAGAGTAAAACTTCTGTTTGCTGCAAACAACACATATGATGCGTGCGGAAATACATACAGAAGTATCGCCGATTGTGGGCACAGAGCGCCAGTCGGAAGACCTTGTAAAGAGCTTGCTTGCAGATTTTGAGGCGGAGCCGTTAAAGATATGGCAGAGCAATATATTTGGCAAAAGTTTGCACGAGCTAGTAAACGAGGGGCTGCAAAACAAACTGCTAAACATGCCGCCGGAGGCAAGGGGCCGCATGGCAGAGACGATAGAGCGGGTTATAAACGAGGGTTGTTCTGGCCTTATATGCATAATTGTATAATAAAAAATGCTGTGCAATGCGATTTTTTGAACGCATTGCACAGCATTTTTGCAAGGGGGAGTGGGGGAAGTTATATTATGTAGTGCGAAGTGTTTTATCAGTGGCTTTAATTAATTTAAAATAATTATGTTAAAGTCTTCTAAAACATCACGCACGTGTGAGGGCGAAACCCTGTTATAATACAATAGGTGCAGTAAGCTTTCCGCTACCTCAAGGGGACATTGTACCTGTATAGTTGTTTTGCATATAGTATTACCATCAACAAACTCTGAGGTGCTTATGCTGTATTTGTCTATAAAGTCGTCGATGTTTGCCAGGGTGTATCTAAATTCCTTAGAGCTTTGCATGTTACACAATGCCGGAAAAACAAGGTTAAGATTATTATGTACTGTAAACATTTTTGACCGCCTATATTTGTTATTTTTTTTACATATATATAAATATGTTTGCATGTTTTAGTATAAATGCCTGTTTTTGTAATTTCAACGCACAAAACACACTGTTTTTACTGTTTTTTTGCATGTTTTAAACTAAAAAGAAGGATTGATTTGTCAATACGCACAACGTGCAGTTATAAAAACTGTATATTAACTACAAAGGATGAAAAAAATTAATAATCTAAATACTAAAAATTGCAGAAAAATTAACAAAAAACGACAAAAATTACAATTTTTTTAAAAGAGCGAGCAACGACAACCTCGGGCGATTTAGGCGGCAATCCGGCTAGTAGATTTAAAAAAATGTCTGTTTTTATTTAAAAAAGGGCAAAATCAGCTTTTTTTGGCATTTGTTTTTTTTTGTGCAAGATGGTATACTATCTTTAACAGATAAATGACGAATATAGAGCAGATTTATGCATAATAAATATATTTGCTGCCCTAATATTAAATGTATTTTATACATACAAAGTAGCTTTTTTTAAAAGTACAGTGTGTTGTTTGCTGTATTAATAATGCCTTAGTGGCAGAATGGAGAATGAAAATGAGTGCATCTTGGATTTGGCTTATATTATTGGTTGCTTTTGTATTGATAGAGGCAGGAACACATGGCCTTGTATCTATTTGGTTTGGCGCAGGGGCGCTTGTGTCACTCGTTACATCGTTTATATCAACGTCTGTAACGGTGCAAATAACTGTATTTTTTGTGGTTAGCTTTGCGCTGTTTTTTGCAACTATGCCATTTGCAAAAAAAATGCGTGCTCAAAAACAAACGCCGCTTAACGCAGATAGAAATTTGGGCAAGACAGGCACCGTTGTGGTTGAGATTACACCGCAGGTTGCAGGGCGCATTAAACTGGACGGCGTAGACTGGAATGCAGTTAGCGACGAGACACTGCAAAAGGGTGAGCTCTGTGTTATAAAGGCCGTAAACAGCGCAACTGTTACAGTTAGCCGCCTGCCGCAAACAGTTCCAAGCGGCGCATAGGCACGGTGCTTTGTGGGGCTGTGGGCAAGGTCTTTGCTCGCAAGCGAGTTTATTGCGGCAGAAAAAAATATCAATTAATTCGATTTTAATCGGATAAAATTAAATTTAAAAGGGGTTTATTATGGAATTTGTTTTAATAGGACTACTAATTTTAATCGCATTTATCCTTATTACAAGCATTAAGGTTGTCTCTCAATCTAACGAGTATGTTATCGAAAGGCTTGGCGTTTTCCACACTTGTTGGAATGCAGGCGTGCACTTTAAAGTGCCGTTTATAGACAAAATTTACAAAAGAGTATCGCTAAAAGAGCAGGTTGTTGACTTTAGGCCACAGCCGGTTATTACAAGCGACAACGTTACAATGCAAATCGACAGCGTTGTGTTCTTCCAAATACTTGACTCAAAGCTTTTTGCTTACGAGATAGAGCGTCCGCTACTTGGTATTGAAAACCTTGCAACAACAACTTTAAGGAACATAATAGGTGGCATGGAGCTTGAGGATACACTTACAAGCCGTGATACAATTAACACTAAAATTACTGCGCTTTTAGACGAGGCTACAGACAAATGGGGCATTAAGGTAAACCGTGTTGAGGTTAAAAATATTATCCCACCGGGAGAAATCCAAGATGCAATGGAAAAACAAATGAAGGCAGAGCGTGAGCGCCGTGAGAGCATTTTGCGTGCAGAGGGTGAAAAACGCAGTGCAATCTTAGTGGCAGAGGGCGAAAAAGAGAGCGCAATCCTACGTGCAGACGCCGTTAGAGAGCAGCGCATACGTGAGGCAGAAGGTGAAGCGCAAGCTATTATGGAAGTGCAAAGGGCGCTTGCAGACAGTATTAAAATGCTTAACGAGGCAAACCCATCACAAAAAGTGCTTACAATTAAAAGCCTAGAGGCGCTGCAAAAAGTTGCAGACGGCAACGCTACAAAGCTTATTATTCCTAGCGAATTGCAAAATTTAGGCGGTCTTGTGGCAAGCATTGCAACAATGGCAGAGGATGCCAAAGAGGTAAAGTAATTTAGCGGCATGCTAAAATTTAAAAGGGCGGCGATATACTGCCGCCCTTTTAAGTTGTGCAAAAATAATAGCACACTTAAAAGCAAACGCGCCGTGTAACAACACCGCGGCTATTTACAAAAGGCAGCTAATGTGATAAAATACACGTGTTAGTTTTTGCTAACCTTAAAGTTATAATTACATAAATATTTGAAAAGAGGATTACATTTTGAAAGACGAGCATCACTCTTGTTGCGGACAGCACGGACACAGCCATGAGCACGGACACCATCACCACCACCACGGGCATGGCCACGAGGGCTGCTGTGGCAAGCACAACAATATAACACATGCCGAGGAGCATTTTTTGACACATTTAGTTGCGGCGCAGTACATGCCTGTTGCACAGTTTGTTGTAAAAAGCAGCAAGCAACACTCGTTTGAGACGGTTGCGCTCTCGCCCGTGTTTTTAGACGAAGAAAACGCAAGCATGGAGCGTGTTAAAGAGATAGGCCGCATATTGCTAAGGCTTGAGCACATGGGCTTTATTGACCTTGATTTTGACATACCGCTAGACAATTACGAGTACAGCGAGTATAAAACGTCGCAGATATTTGCCTTTTTTAAAAAGACTGTGGAAGAGGGAAGTGCAAACGAAGGCTTTTTGGGCGACATTGCAACGCTAGAGTGCGGCAGCATTGCCCCGACAGAAAAATGCATTGAGAAATATGCAAAAGCTTAATTAAAATATTCTTTTTTTATTATAAGTGTTGCTGTGTCTTAAAGAGCACAGGCTATATAGGGCTGCCAATAAAAAATAAACTGCCGCTATCAAAATTGATAGCGGCAGTTTTGGTTTTATAGATTATGCGCAATATCGCTATAAAAACTTATAATTAAGCACTCTCTTCGCTGTAGTACTGCGCCTGTGCGTGCCATAAGTCCTTATATTTGCCCTCGGCCTCAAGCAGTGTGCCGTGGCTGCCCGTCTCTACAATTTTGCCCTTGTCAAAAACAACTATCTTGTCGCAAAATTTGCAGCTAGACAGGCGGTGGCTAATATAAACGGCCGTTTTATCTGTTACAATCTCGTTAAATTTTGTGTAGATTTCGGCCTCTGCAAGCGGGTCGAGAGAGGCGGTTGGCTCATCTAGTATTATAAATGGAGCATCTTTGTAAATTGCGCGTGCAATTGCTATTTTTTGCGCTTCACCGCCGGAAATTTCAACGCCACTCTTTTCGATATCCCTGTAAAGGTGCGTGTCTATCCCGTTTGGCATGTCTTTTAGTCTGTCGCCAAAACCGGCCTTGTATAAGCAGTCTTTAACCTTTTCTTCGTCGTAAGTTGTGCTTGCGGCCACGTTTTGCGCAAGCGAGTACGAAAGCAGCTTAAAGTCTTGGAAAACGACTGAAAAAATAGTGATATAGTCGTCGTAATTGTACTTAGCTATGTCGATGCCATTTAGCAGTATCTCGCCCTCGGTCGGCTCGTACATCCTTGATAAAAGCTTAATAAAGGTGGTTTTGCCGGAGCCGTTTTCGCCCACGACGGCAAGCCTTTCGCCCACGTTAAATTTAAACGACACATTTTTTAGCACTAATTCATCTGTGTCGGGGTACTTAAAGCTCACGTTTTTAAACTCTATTTCGTATTTTTTATCTTTGCGTTTCTCCGTTGTAAGCGTGCCTCGGTACATAACGTTTTCCGTGTCTAAATATTTAAAACTTGTCTTTAAAAATTCGGCATTTGAAATTGCTATGCCCGCTACCCTAAAAATGGCGCCCATTGCGCTTGCAAATTTAACGGTGGTTGCGACGTATTGTGTTACGTGCCCTATGCCAAATGCGCCACCAAGCGATTTAAGACATACAAAAACGTATATAATGCCCGTTAAAACAGACGATAAAGCGGCAGAAATTCCTGTTAGGCAACCTATTGGGCCCTTTTCGCATCTGTGGAATTTTGAGCCTATGCCAAAGATGTTTACGCTGTTAAAACACTCGGTGTTTATTATGTCTTGCCTGTATATTCTTGTGTCTAGGGCACGCTCTTTAGAGTAGGCCTTAAAGCAAAAAAAGCTTAAAAATCTGTTGCCAAACTTCATGTCCTCGGCAAAAGACACATAGTAACTGTCTGCCTTTGTAGATATAATAGGCGACACTATAATTACTGTGAGCATGATGGCGATAATAACCAAAAGGGATACCGGACTGTTTAAAAATAAAAGGACATCGGCTGTAACTTTTGATGTAAAAAGGCTTGCTGTTAGTGCGACGGCGCTCAAGATGGAAATTATTGAGTGCACCAATATTTCAAAGATGTAGATAGTGTAATGAAAGCCCCAACGACCCCAGTTTATGTCCTGCTTTATTTTAGAGCGCAGGTCTTTAACCTTTTGGCTGTCCGTCACGCAGTAGTCCATTTCCATCCTCTTTTTGCGGTAGATGTCCCCAAGAAAAATATAGTGCTCGCTCGGGTTATGGACGTTTTTCCATCTGTTTGAAATTGCCGTTAAAAGCGCCGTTAGTGCGCCGGCTATAAGCGAAATTATAACAAGGCGCCACAGCACTTGTGGGTCTTTGTTGCCAGCGAGCTCTTCAATTATCCTAGCCGATATAAAAATAGCGATATAAGGTGAAATTGCCGTAACGATTTGATGTAGAGCGATTGAGATAATAGTTTTAGGGAAATGCTTATAGTGGATTTTAAACGCCTTTAAATTAATGCTTATGGCGTCTTTAAAGCTTGTTTTCTTGTCCATTAAAAATTCTCCCCCTCTTTGTAATATTTGCTTTGCACCTCGTAAAGCTCTGCGTATTTTTTGCCCAATTTTAAAAGTTCCTCGTGCGTGCCCTCCTCTGCAATATGGCCGCCGTCTATAAAAATAATCCTGTCGCAAAATCTTGTAGAGGCAAGGCGGTGCGATATAAATACAGACGAGTGCCCCTGAGTCATCTCGTTGTATTTGCTGTAAATGTCGCTCTCTGCAAGTGGGTCAAGCGCGGCTGTCGGCTCGTCTAGCATTATAATAGGCGCATTTTTGTAAAGCGCACGCGCAAGCATAAGCCTTTGCATCTCGCCGCCTGACATCTCAACACCGTCCTCATAAATCTCCCTGCCAACATATGTGTCAATGCCGTTTTTAAAGCCTTTTACCTTTTCTAGAAGCCCTGCTTTGTCAAGGCAGTCGTTCACCTTTTTAGTGTCAATGCCCGCCATTGTCTGCGCAATATTTTGTGCTACGGTCACGTCGATTACAGAAAAATCTTGAAATACCGCAGTAAAAAATGTGTAGTAATCACGTCGGTTAAAGTTTTTTATGTTTTCGCCGTTTAGTAAAACCTCGCCCTCGCTAGGATCGTAAAATCCGCAAATAAGCTTTACTAGCGTTGTTTTACCGGCCCCGTTTAAGCCAACAACCGCTACTTTTTCGCCTGGCGCAAGCGTAAAGTTGATGTTTTTAAGCGTGTAGTTTTCTGCGCCGGGGTATTTAAAACTTACGTTATTTAGTTTAATTTCGTATGGCTTGCCGCTTTTTGGGGCAATGCTTTTGCCGTCTTCAAAATTAAAAAGCTCTTTTAACTCTAAAAAATCAAGCAAGGTCGAAAGCTCGATACTCTGCTTTTGAAGCTCGTTTAATTTAACTAAAAACTGTGTGAGCATGGATGTAAAAGCACTTACCGCCGTAAAATACAAAAGGAACTGCGGCACCGTAATGCTGTTTGATAGCACAAGGCTAATTAAATAAAAGTACGCTATTGCATTTCTTGCAAAGGCAAAAAGCAGGTCTATTAAATCTGCCCTCAGGTATTTTTTTTCGGCCTTTTTAATAAAGTTTGTAAGCAGGCTAACGCTGGCATAATACATGTCATCAACCCACTGGCGCATGCCGAAAATGCGTATGTCTTTTGCAAAGCTCACGTCTTCGCTCTTGTCTTGGGCGTATTCAAGCCGGTTTAGGTACTCCTCTTTTTCCTCGCGGTGACGAAAACCCCACTCGTTAATTTTTTTGCCTATAAAATAGCTTGCAATGCAAGTTGCCGCACTTATAGAAATAACAATTACATTTACATTTGTAAGCATAATTATATAGATCATAAAGGCTGAAAATGCAACGCATATGTCCGTTAGTGTGTCCCAAATGGCCTCTGTCGGCGAGAGGTTTGACTCCGAGGCCAAAATGGCCTTTTGGTGCTTTTTAATAACGGACTCATCCTCTATATACGGGTACGACATTGCAGCGTATTTTGTGTTGCACAGCAACATTATTTTAAGCCGAAGCTCTATTCTGGCAGGTAATTTTAACGTGCTATAATAGCCTTTTAGTCCGTTTAAAATCAATAGCGCAAAAGTGAAAAATAGTATGGTGTAAATTATGGTTTTGGGGCTAACCGCCGCCTCTAACCTCGCTAAAATAATTGGTGTTATAAGTAGCTCGGCAAGGTTTAACAGCGTTGTTAATACCACTAGCACAAGCGCTATAAATATTACCGATTTTCTCTTTTGCCATGCTAAACGCAGCATGAATTTTGTGGTTTTCCACATGCTGTGCTTTGCCTGTTCGTTGTCTTTCATCGTAAAACCTCCTCTTTATCACAGTTATATACTATAATAAAAAAGCGACAGTGTGTTAAATTAGGGATGAATTGCATGTTTTTGGGGATGAATTGTCAGTGAGATATTAAGGCTGAGGACAAAGTCGATAGAGAAAAAAGCGGCGGCAAACATTTTGCCGTATGTCACAAAATGTTTGCGAATACACACAGAGCTGCACAGCTTTTAGTAAGGCGCTCTTGTAAGAGTGCCGAGGCACATAGTAAAAGCGCTTTATTGTGGCAGTAAAATCTCGGTTGTAAAGGCACCGCTCTCGCTGTTGCGGCTTAAATATCCGCCAAGCTTTTCGATAATGCTGTCGATTCTTATAAGGCCAAAGCCGTGCCCGTCGCCTTTTGACGTTTTAAACAAGCCGCCTTGTTTGCTTTGCTTTTCGGCGGCGGTAAAGTTTGTAAAACTTATATAAATTTGTGTGTTTTTCATGTCCATGTACACCCTAATATGGCGTTTGTCCTCGGGTAAAAGCAAGCTTGCCTCTATTGCGTTGTCAAACAAATTGCCTATAATTACGCACAAATCTATCTCAGAAATGCTAAGCTTAACGGGTATGCTTGCATTTGCCGACACTTTTATATTTTTTGAGTGTGCAAGCGATATTTTGCTGTTAAGTATGGCGTCTACCATAGCATTACCCGTTTTAAGTACCATATCCACAGCTTGCAAGTCTTTGTCAAGCAGGTCCAGGTAGTCCGACAGCGCAGCTATATCGCCCGAAGAGATATGCGCCTTCATAACTTGTATGTGGTTGCGGTAATCGTGGCGCCAGCCGCGCATGTTGCGGTACATGTTTTCAACTTCGCTATAATGGGTTTTTAATAGCTCTGCCTGATAGAGGGCCATTTTTTTCTCGGCCTTTTTGTTTATTCCTAGCATGTTAAGTGCCTCCGTTTATAATAGCCCTGTTAAGCTTATCGTACATGCCCCTTGGCAGAGGAATGGTGGTATTACAGGATAAAAATACTTCGCCCCGTGTTACTTTTTTAATATAGGCAAGGTTTATAATATAAGAGCGGCCTGTTTTAAAAAAGCTGTTATCGAGCCTTTTTTCTATTTCGGCAAGCGTTAGTTTGCAAGTGTAGTCCTCTTTGGCATGCACGGTTATATAATTTTTAATAACTTCGACATATCGTATTTCGTAAAAGGGTATTTTTACGCTGCCGCCTGTGGTGTCAAGGTAAATGCTCTTCTCGTTCTTTTTAATTTTTTCTACCGCTCTGTTTAATGTGGCGTAAAATTTGTCTGTGTCAACCGGTTTCATAAGGTAATGCAGCGCAGACACATCATAGCCCTCGGCAATATAGTCAGAGTAGCCTGTTATAAACACAATTTGCATCGTTTCGCTCTTTTTGCGTATAAGTTTTGCGAGTTCAATGCCGTTTAATGCGCCCATCTCTATGTCCAACAGTATTATATCAAAATTATTGTCGTCTTCAAACGCAAATAAAAAATTCTCGGCGCTGTTAAAATCTTCGATATTTACATGGATATTAAACTTGTTTGCCCAAAGGGATACAAGCTTTTTTAAATGCTCTATCTGTATTTTTTCGTCGTCGCAAATGGCTATTTTAAGTAGCATTTTAAACATCTCCGTTTTAATTGTTAATAGGTTTATTATAAATCAAAGCGCGGTTAAAATCTATATATAATTAAAATAAAACAATGAAACTGCGGCAAAAAATAAGCTGTATTGTATAATTATAGCGAAAAACAAGGCGGTAAATTTAGTAGGGGGTAGCTTTTGGCTTTTGCTTTGCGCATTGCAATAACAAGAGTTTACACACAGTACAAACTTGATGATGGCTTAAAAATTGCCGCTAGCCAAAAAGCTAGCGGCGGCGTTATATATAACTTTCTTTTGCAGCGTGCCTAAAAATAGCGGTAAAATTATATCTTAAGACAAAACATAAATGTAAAATAAAAGCCTTGTTAATCAAACCAATTTTTATTTATTATCTGCATTAGGCTCGCGTCTTCTTGCTTTGAAAAATTATATTTTTCGTAAAATGGCACGTGCTTTTTATCTTCGGGCACAACGTTTAAATATAGTATTTGTTTATATTCGGTTTTGACTTTTGATAATAGCTCGGCGGCTATGCCTTTGCCTTGATATTTTGGGTTTACGAGCAAACAGTCAATGGTGGCCTGCCAAATGCCGTCGTCCAACGACCTTATAAGCCCTACTAGATTGCCTGAGTCCCAAGCGGATACGACTAAAGAAGAGTTTTTCATGGCGAGCGATAGCTTTTCACAGCATAGCGCCGATTTCCATTGAACCGATTCAAACAGGTTTTTTAATTGGCTGGGCGAAAACTCTTTTGTTGTTTTGTACTCTATGTTCATGGCAGCCCCTTTTTGTAGTTATTATAAATAAAAATGTGCACAAGCGCACAAAATAACACCTCAAAAAGTAGTATCAACTTTTTGAGGTGAACAATTTAAAATAATGCAATTGTTAATAAAATGCCGGTTAATAAGTGGCAATTGCCGCATTAACGCCAATGTCTTCTACCCAGAAAGTATAATATGTGTGCACTTCGGCATTTCCGGTAGAGGTGTTAATCCTAAATAGCAAGTCGTCGCTTTGCGATAAGGCAGACTGTCCATCGCCGATGGATCCGCTTGCATCTGCACCCATTATAGACAATAGCTGGTCCTTTACAACCTCTAGTTCATCGGCGCTCAATGGGGGGACAGAGCTGGTTCCGCTCCTTATCTCGGCAGTTATTCCGCCGGTACCGTTACTCGGGTTTGGCCCTCTAGAGCTTGTTGAAGTATCCCATCTAACTACAAAGTAAGAACCTGCGGGTATGTCGTATTTAGGGTCAGACGCAACGACAGTAGCCGCACGTATTAAGTTAGTGGCTATTTGCAGGTCGTTCGACTCGCGAGCCCTCTCGACATATTGCAAATATTGCGGAGCCAAAACTGCGGCAAGAACAGCAATAATGGCAACAACTATAATAAGTTCGACTAGCGTAAAACCTTTATTACTCTTTTTATTGTTTTTTTTCATTTATATCCTACCTTATGTGTTTGTAAATGTGTTAATAGAATACACTTATTATATCATTAAAGTGAAGTTTTTTCAATATGCATTTTTGCATTGAGTGCCGTTTTGCAAAGCTGTAAATTGGCAGCGTAAATTAAAAACACGCCCAATCGTAAAAAAATGCGCAAATTTATTATTGCTATAAAAATAAAAAATTTAGCTTTTTTTGGAAGACAAAATAAAAATAAAAATTAAGCCCAGTAGTAAGTTTAGCTTATAAAGCGTATATTATGCGTAAAAACTTAAAATATTACGAAAAAGCGCAAAAATTAATGTCGATGTTACGTTTAAAAGTTTTGCGCCGCTAGATAAAAGCAGATAAAGCTTATCAATGCACATAAAAGCAAGCAGTAAATCAACTTTATTAATCGGCCGTTAGTAAAATATATGTTTTGTGTTGTTTCTTAATTAATCTATCTGTAAAACCACGTTATTCCATATCCGTAATCAAAAATAAAATGCAAAAGATATTTTTTGTTAACGCACGCACAAAAAAAGACACCGAGCTTTACTCGATGTCAATTGGGTGCAGCTTAAAGCTGCCTGGGACAAATAACCATAAGGTGCATGAAAAAACGCTGATATCATGAGATTTTACAGCCATTAAGCAATGCTTGCAATAAGAAAAACAGAAAAATATACTGATTTCATATTATTGTTTGAAAATTCAGCAATATTATGATAATATTAGTATGATTGTTTTATATATTAGTTCCATATCATCGAATGACCTATCACGTATGCGTAGAAGTTTAAAAGGGGATATTATTGAAAATGAAAAAATTTGCAGCTTTATTTGCGGCTTTATGTCTGTTTGTAAGCATTGTACCGGTAGTCACTTTTGCAACCGAGACAGATGCACCGCCCATGGGCGACGCACCCATGCCTATAAACATTACAAGCAGTGACTTTACCGTGACAGGCG
>CAYJBO010000003.1:53592-64324 GCA_964368295.1 uncultured Bacteroides sp. | reverse complement strand
CGGCAGATGCAATGGCGGCAAGCCAGGCGTTTTCGGCAAATGTAACGGCGTTTAATGTGCTTAAACAAGTTACAGCAAAAGGGCTAGAGATAGGCAAGTAAAGGGCAGCGGCGCAAAGCTAACGGCCGCCCCTAACATAAATATTAAATAAAGAGTGTGCATTTTTTATAATGTATAATAATACATTTTTTGCTATAATAAGCTGTTGTTTGCACACTGTGTAAAAGTTGATTAATTGCTTTAAACAGAAAGGGGCTAACTTATGGAGTTTCAACCAATTAGTAAAATTTCACCACTTTTTGAAGACATACAACAGATGGACCTTGGAAGTAGCGACGGCGGAGGTATGTTTGCGGACATATTCCAATCGGCGATTGACAATGTAAAGGAGACAGAGGCGGTTAAAAACGACGCTGAGTACCGCCTTGCAACGGGCCAGCTGGACAACCCGGCCGAGCTTACAATAGCGGCGACAGAGGCGGCGGTCTCGGTAGAATTACTTGTAACTTTGCGCAACAGGTCACTGGAGGCGTACAACGAGCTTATGAGGATGGGCTTTTAGGCGGCTATTAATTGCGTTAGTTATAAAACATGTACTTGGCTTTATGCGTACTTATTTAAAAGCAGTTTAAACAGGACGAGTTTAAGTTATTGGGCTTTGCGGTGTAGTTTAATGCAATTAAATTGTTTTATATTACTTTAGCCATGCCGATGTAATACGAATTTGTTTTATGACAAATTGGCAAGTTTTCTATCATAGTCTAAGCCCTTTGCAATGCGCCGGCATTACTGTAAGGCTTTCCTTGTTATAAACCTCGCCCTTTTGCCAAAAACTTTAGGCCTCAAAACGTCTGATTTGAATTGTATCGGATTAGCTAGGCGCTCTAATTTAATTATATTGAAATTTAATGCAAAACGTCTATGTGTTTGCACGATTATAAAATAAATAAAAAGTTGCAAACTTGTGACCGTTTCGGAGGGTATTCATAGTGCAGGAACAGTTAAAAAATTATGCATCTAAAGCAAAACAAGGCTGGAAGAATTTGTCCCAAAATGTAAAAAAGGGCATTTTTATCGGCCTTGTTGTGTTGCTAATTTCAGGTGCGATATTATTAATAATAAATTTGACGGCGCCGTATTCTACGCTTTTTACGGGTCTTAGCTCGGACGACATGACGTCTGTTGTGACGTACTTGTCAGAAAATGGCGTTACTAATTACAGGATAGAGGGCCAGGACACTATATTGGTGCCCGAGGCTCAAGTTGCCCAGCTAAAGGCAGATTTGCTGATGCAGGGCTACCCTAATTCCGGTTTTGGCTTTAATACTTATCTCGACAATGTAGGGGCGCTTACAACGGAGTCAGAGCGGGAAACCTTGCTGCTGCACAGCCTTAAAGACGAGATGGAAGCTGTTATAAAATGCTTTGACTTTGTAGAGGATGCACAGGTGTTAATTGTTGCGGCCGAAGACAGCACATACGTGCTCGACAGCAGTAACTCAATAGACGCCTCGGCATCTGTCATGGTTACAATGACGAGCGGTGCAATGCTTACCGACGGCCAGGTAACAGCCATACGTCAGCTTGTGAGCACTGCGGTTAAAGGCCTTACAATAGAAAACATTACAATAACGGATACACAGGGCAACCATTACGGCAGCTCGGGAGATTCTTCCGTTGGAAACGCACAAGATGCAACAACGCTAAAATTGGATCTTGAGCGCCAGGTAAACAACACGTTGCGCACTAATATTATACATATACTTGGCCCCTTGTTTGGCGAGGATAACTTGCGCGTTAGCGTAAATAGCGTAGTAGATGTTAGCAGAAGCGTAACAGACAGTGTTAATTACACGCTTGAAGATTGGGCCGCAGACGGCAGCACAGACGGCAAAAACATAATAGGCACAAGGGTGTACGACCAATACGTTATAAGACAGCCGGACACAACAGCAGAGGGCGGAGCGGCAGGCACCACAACCAATGCGGACATTAATACATACGTTGAGGAGGGTGCGCTCAGCGACGGCGAGCTGGAACAGCTTGAAAATTACGGCGAGGAGACTTTCCTTGTAGACACTACAAGCCAGCAATCTGAAAATTTAGGCGGCACTGTTTCGGATATAATGGTGTCCATTACAGTAAACAGCGAGGCGGCAGGCGGTATGACTGCGGACGAGCTGTACGGGGTAGTGGCACGTGCGGCCGGCATAGATGCACAGTTCCAAGAGGAAAAAATTAACATAATGATAGCACCGTTTGCAGGCGGTGAAATTGTTGACCCGATAATAAACGCGACAGAGCTACCGGAGTGGATACTATATCCGGCAATTGGGCTTGCGGCATTTTTACTGCTGATGATTATCATATTAATTTTAGTATCACGCAAGAATAAAAAGCGCCGCAAAAAAGAGGAGCAGGCAGCGGCAGCGGCGGCAGGAATAGCACCGTCGGACAATCAGGCTATATTAAACACATTAGTGGGCGACGACGAGCCGCTTGACATAATGCAAATGCGCACGGATATGAGCGTTAAACTAAGGCGTACAGTGCGTGACTTTGCCAACGAAAACCCCGAAATTGCAGCACAAATGGTTAAAAACTGGTTGAAGGAGGGGGATGACAAAAATGGCCGATGATACAAAGAAAAAGGGTAGGGGCAAAAAGGGCGCAGCAGAGGAAGAAGTGGCGCCACCACCCGCAAAAACACCGGAAATTGACGAGATGGCCGAGGCGCTTGCCGGCATGAGCAGCAAGCAAAAAGCCGCCGCGGTAATTGTTTCCCTCGGCACAGAAAAGGCGTCTATGCTGTACCAGCACCTAGAGGCCGACGACCTTGAGAGCTTGACAATAGAAGTTGCAAGGCTTGGCTTTGTGGACTCCAAGACGACCGAGGCTGTTTTAAACGAGTTTTATCAAATGTGCATGACAAACAAGGCCGTTACAGAGGGTGGCCTTGAGTATGCGCGTGCAGCGCTTGAAAATGCGTTTGGACCGCAGGCGGCAGACAGCCTTTTAGAAAAGGTAATGAGCTCGCTTACAAATAAAGACTTTGACTTTTTGAAAAAAGCGGATGAGAAATCGCTTTTTGCGGCGCTGCAACACGAGCGCGCGCAGATAATTGCGCTGGTGCTATCGTATGCGCCCTCGGGCATAGCGGCGTCTGTGGTAGAGCGCCTAGACTCCGAGCGTCAGGCAAAGGTTGTAGAGGCAATTGCAAGCATGGACAGCGCCTCGCCTGCCGCTATAAAAATAGTAGAGGCAGAACTAGAGAAGAACTTCAGCTCACTTGTACAAACGGGCGATGTGGATATCGGCGGTGTGGATTACGTTGCCGGCATCATGAACAATTTGGACAGGGCAAGCGAGAAGAGCATCTTCGACCATTTGGCAAAAACAAACGAGACACTTGCCGAAGAAATACGCAAAAGGATGTTTACATTCGAGGATATCGTCACAATGGACGACCGCAGTGTTCAGCGTTTCTTGCGCGATTGCGACCAAAAAGACATTGTGCTTGCGCTTAAGGGCTCCGGCCAAGACGTTGGGGCAAAAATATTTGCAAACATGTCCACACGTATGGCACAAAGCATACGAGACGACCTCGAAGTTACAACAAATGTGCGTATGCGTGACGCCGAAGAGGCACAACAACGCATTGTTTCTATCATTCGCAGCCTAGAGGAATCTAACGAGCTTATCATCCTCAAGGGTGGAAAGGAAGATATAATTGTCTAGTGTTTTAAAGGCGGGAGAAGTGGGCCACATCGGCACTTATATGTTTCCGCAGGCTGAAACAATTCAGTTTGACGAAGAAGAGATGATGGACTTGCCGAGGTACAGCGATTTTGGCGTGAGCATGGACACAGAGCCAAAGGCCGAAAAAACGCAAAAATCGGGCGAGGACATTTTGGCGGATTTTATAGGCGACATGCCGGGCGATGACGAAGAGGGCGAGACGGATTTATTTGCCATAAAAGCCGAGAGTGATGAGAATATTGCCGCCGCAAATGAGGAAAAAAACGAGAGCTTTGCAAGCGTGCAATCTAAAGAGATAGTGGCCGACGCCGAAAAAACAGCAGAGCAAATAGTTGCAAAGGCAACTGCGCAAGCGCAAAAGATAATAGAAGACGCCGAGCGAGAGATGGAGCAAAAAGCACAGCTTGAGTATAAAGCCGCGCGCGACAAAGGCTATGCCGAGGGCCTTGAAGAGGGCAGGGGCAACGCCGACGAACAGACGCAAAAGCAAGTTGCAGACTTTTTGCTTAGCGCCACCGAGGCAAGGGAAAAAATGATGGAAGATGCCCAGGAGGACCTGTGCAATTTAACGCTGTCGATAGCAGAGAAAGTTATGCAGATAAGCCTTAAGAGCAGTAAGGACATAATAGCCAGGATGATACTTGTGGCAACCGAAAAGTTAAAGCGCAGAGAGTGGGTTCACATCTATGTAAACGAGAGCGATGCAGGCGTGCTTGCAGAGTCCTCTTTGGAGCTGGCTCAGTCGCTCGAGAGCTTGTCGGACAACATACGCATTGTGCCGCTGCCCGACAGCGAGCAGGGCACTTGCATTATAGAAATGCCGGACGAGATTATCGACGCAGGCGTATCGACACAGCTTAAAAACATCCAGTCGGAGATGGAACACTTTACAAAGCCGGAGTGATATACAGGCATATAAACGGTGCTGAAAATAAGCGCCACAAAAATGGCAAGTAATTATAGAGCGGTGCAAATATTAAATTAAAGACAGCGCATGCGCGGCAGAGGGGGTGTTTTGTCTTTGTTTAAAGATATGATAAAACAAATAGAAAACGCCCAGACCATAAGCTACATAGGCAAAATTGAAAACATGGTTGGCATGTCTGTAGAGGCGTCGGGTGGCAGGGCGGCAAAGGGCGATATTTGCCACATATTTAACAAGCAAACGGGCGAGCAAGTTATGGCAGAGGTTGTGGGCTTTAAAAACGACAAGATGTTGCTAATGCCATATACCGACATGAGCGGCGTGTCCGCAGGCAATTTTGTGCGCAACACAGGGCGGCGCCTAACTATGAAGATGGGCTCGTTTTTGCGCGGCAGGGTTATAAACGCACTGGGCGAGCCGATAGACGGCAAGGGCGCCTTTGAGGGCGGCACACCTTTTTGCGTTGAGAATAACAACTATATAAACCCCATGTCACGCCCTCCTATAAGAGAGCGCATGGAGCTTGGGGTAAAGGCAATTGACGGCATGCTAACAATAGGCAAAGGCCAGCGCATAGGCATATTTTCGGGCTCGGGCGTTGGTAAAAGTACGCTTATGGGCATGATAGTTAAAAATGCAAAGGCGGACATAAACGTAATAGCGCTTGTGGGCGAGCGTGGCCGAGAG
Organism: uncultured Bacteroides sp.; assembly: GCA_964368295.1. Lineage (GTDB taxonomy): Bacteria > Bacillota > Clostridia > Oscillospirales > Ruminococcaceae > Ruthenibacterium. Next base: position 58,953 of record CAYJBO010000003.1, on the reverse strand, counting down.
GTGCTTGAATTTATTGAAAAAGACCTCGGCGAAGAGGGCATGGAGCGCACCGTTGTCGTAGTGGCAACGTCAGACCAGCCGGCAATGCTTAGAAAGCAGTGCCCGTCCGTAGCCACAGGCATAGCGGAATATTTTAGGGATCAGGGCCTTGATGTATTGCTTATGATGGACTCGCTTACAAGGTTTGCAATGGCGCAAAGGGAGATAGGTCTCGCCGTTGGAGAGCCGCCCGTGGCAAGGGGTTATACACCATCAATATACGCAGAGCTGCCAAAGCTTTTAGAGCGCAGTGGCAACTTTGAGCGCGGCAGTATAACAGGCGTTTACACCGTGCTTGTAGAGGGCGACGACACAAACGAGCCCATATCAGACACGGTGAGGGGCATACTGGACGGCCATATAGTGCTATCAAGAAAGCTCGCAATGGCAAACCACTTCCCGGCTATAGACATAAATGCGAGCATTTCAAGGCTTATGGTGGACATTGTAAAAGATGACAACTATGAGCTTGCGGGTAAGATACGTGACATATTGAGCACGTATGATAAAAATGCAGACCTTGTTACAATAGGCGCATACAAGGCCGGTACAAACGCAAAATTAGACTATGCGCTTAGCAAAATTGACGCCGTAAACGCATTTTTAAAGCAGGGCATTGGCGATAAGTTCTCTTACGACGAGGACATACAGGCAATGAAAAAGCTTTTGTAGGCAAAGGGCACATAAGAGCCAAAAATGCATTACAGCAATAAGGCGCACGGCAAAGCGGCAGGGACGCCGTTTTGCACATTTAAAAAGCACGGCAGGGAGGCACGGCAAAAAGCGGCGTTACGGTGAGCTCAATTAAAACACAAGCGCAGAGCCGCTAAAGCAAAGCACGGAGGAAAACATGAAAAAATTTGAGTTTGGACTCAAAACGGTGCTGGACTATAATTTGCACATGCTTGACAATGTTAAAAACGAGTATGCAGAGCTGCTAAAATATGTGAGAGTACAAGAGGAGCTGCTTGCAACCACGACAAATAGGTACAAAAGGCACAATGCGGAGTTTCGCCTTGCGGAGCAAGAGGGCATGACCATTGCCGAGGCTATGGGTTATGAGAGCGGTTTGAGGGTGCTTGAAAAGCAGATAAAAGCACAAAAAAAAGAGCTTGACATAAGGCGAGAGAGGGCAGAACTTAAAAGGCTTGAGCTTGTAGCGGCAAAAGTTGACACGAAAACGCTTGAGACACTGCAAGAAAAAAACCTTGATGAGTATAAAAAACAAGAGATAAAAGCACAGGAAAAACTCATGGACGAGTTTGTATCCATAAAAAAATACAGCGGTTAAAATTCTTCCTTTTTGGGCGGTAATTTAACTGCCCCATAAAGTGTAAGAAAAGTTTTGGTGTAAAGCTGCTATTATGTAGCTGTAAAAATATACACACAGTAGCCTATTATGCGAAAGGGGGTGAAGAAGATGGATGCAACACAAACAATTATGCAAATAGTACCGGATAGTAATTCCTACGATGCAAACAAGAGCTCGCAGACACAGCAAAGCGGCAAAGATGAATTTAAATCTATGCTGGAGCAAAAGAGCAACGAGGGCATTGGCACACAAGATAAGTTTAAGGACGACACGGGCAACGACTACGATTATGAAGAGGCGATGCAAAACATAACGTCGGCAGACCTTGCAGTCAAAAGCGGTAGCTTTATAAAAGACTTATCTAGCTTTTCAAACAGTGCAGTGCAAATGATAACGGCAAACATGCAAGGCGAGCAGCAAGCCACAAACCTTGCAACTTTACTTGCAGGCGCTGCAAACGGTGAGACGACCATACAAAAACCGATGGCAGAGGCCATGTCACAGGCAAACGCAAATGTGGCTTTGCAAGAGGGCGATGCGCAGGTACAAGTTGTTCAATCGCACAGCGCAGACACGCAAAGCGGCACCACGGCAGGCGATGGCACAGAGCAAAACCTGGCGGACGACATCAAGACAGTAGAACTTGCAACAGGCCAAAAGACGGCACTTTTTGAAGGCGTAGAAAACACACCTGTAAAGGTGGGCGAGGCAGAGGTTGTGGATACCACAAAGGCTGTTGAAAAGGCGCTGGAGGCAAAGATATCACAGGCGCTTTCGAACGGGACCGAGCAGCTTACGCTAAAGCTTACACCGGAGCACCTTGGCAACGTAACTGTTGACATAACACGCCTTGCAGACGGCGCAATAAGCGTGCTACTAAGGGCCGACACAGACGCCGCGACAAAACTGTTAAGCGAGCACAGCAATGCACTGAGCTTACTGCTGCAAAACAGCTCAAACGAAGTTAGGGTAGTTGTACAGCAACCCGGCGAGAGCGAGCAGATGTGGCAACACACAAACCAAGACGGGCGCAATAATGCAAGAGACGGCGAGCAGCAACAAAAAAGTGACGACGAGCAATCGCCCGAGGACTTTATGCAAAAATTAAGGCTGGGTCTTTTGCCGTTGCAGACACAATCGGCATAACACAGTGTGCTTTTGACAAAGCGGCCGTTACAAAACGGCGCAATATGCTTTGCAAACGGCACTTTAACGGCAACACTATTCATTAAGGGGGTTAATATGAGCGATATTTTTATGCCTACCTCGCTTGACTCATGGGCTTTAACAGCGAACACAAGCAGCCAGTCGAGCGCACTAGACAGCGACTTTTGGGACTATATCAATCAAAACGATATTACCATAAACGGCGCAGGTCAAACGTCAGATTTAGCCTTTGAGGACTTTTTAAGCCTCATGGTAACGCAGCTACAAAGCCAGACAATTGACTCTGCAATGGACTCGTCTGAAATGTTAAATCAGCTAGTTCAAATGTCCACCGTTCAGGCGATGACCAGCCTACAAGAGAGCATGAACGTCATGGTAGAGGCAAGCACACTTACATATGCGGCATCGCTTGTTGGCAAAACTGTTACCGTTGGCAGCTACGACGAAAACGGAGTTTTACAAGAAGTTGTGGGCAACGTACAGGGCACAGGCACATATCAGGGCACATCGGTTATTTTTGTAGAGGGCGAGATGTACGCACTTAGCGACATTATGGCGATAGGCACTTTGCCTGAATCTATGGGCACGCCTGACACCGATACATCTACCGACGGCAACACAGACACAGAAACAGGCGACACAGCCGATACTGAAACCACTATTTAACTTATTTTAATAAGGCTTACTTTACAGCAAAGGAGGCGGGGGAAATAGTTGACATTACAGCACAGGCTATGGCAAACAGGGCGCTTTCTATAAACAGCCCTATGCACAGCACAAATTTAAGCACAAACAAAGCCGCAGGCGCAAACAGCGCACAGCAAAGCTTTGGCGATGTACTTAAAAATGAGCTTGAAAAGGCAAACAGCGGGTCTGTTGAATTTTCAAAGCATGCACTTGCAAGGGCCGAAGAGCGCGGCATTACAGTCAACAACAGCCTGCTTGACAGATTGACAGACGGTGTAAAGCGTGCCGGAGAAAAGGGAGCCACCAACGTATTGGCACTGGACGGCGGCAGGGCATTTATCGTCAACGTGCCCAACAATAGGGTAATTACTACCATATCTGAGGGCGAGATGAAGCAGAACATTTTTACAAACATAGACAGCGCGGTAATTTTATAAAGGCCGGACCTCTTGAGGGGGCTTTGGATGATGTGCGACTCATGTCATCCGCATTACGCAGCGCTGGTGTTTAACGCGTGCCTTATAAAGGCATTAAAACATCAAAGAGAGGTATTTAATATGGCATTGGCAGGATCAATGAGCTCGGGCATAGCCGGCTTAAAAGCACACATGTCAGCACTTAATGTAGTAGGTAATAACGTGGCAAACGTTAATACATATGGCTACAAGGCAGGCCGTGTTACTTTTAGAGAGAGCGTTTACAGCACACAGGCAGCCGCGGCAGACGGCACAACAATTTTGGGCGGCACTAATGCAATCCAAACAGGTTATGGCGTTAGCATTGGCACGGTAGATTTAAACATGGCTACACAGGGCCTAGAGGCCACAGGTGTAGCTACAGACCTTATGATACAGGGCGACGGATTTTTCCTTATGGGCGACAAGACAGGCGTTGATTTAGACGCGCTTGACAAGCTTAATTTTTCAAGGGTTGGCAACTTTAAATTTGACGCAGACGGATTTTTAGTAGACGGCACGGGCCAAATTGCTTACGGTTTTGTTACTTGTAACTCCGACGCAGCAACAAACACAAAAGACACAAGCGCAGGCTTAAACGGCGAGCTTATAAGCACACAACTTGTGCCCATACAGCTACCGCTTGAGATTACACAGGCGTTTTTAACCGCAAATTCAACTCATCCGGAGCTTGCAACCGCAAAAATTGGCGATGCACTGTACGTTGGTGTAGACACATCGACAGGCCAAAATGTGGGCACAGGCACACCTGCTTTTGTGGGTGTTGAAGATTTGCAAGCCATTGAGGTAGAGGGCGTTAGCATAGACAAAAGCGGTAAAATAACAGGTATAAACCGCACAACGTCAGAGCCTGTTTTAATAGGCTATGTTGCTCTGGGCTTTGTTTCTAACCCGGCGGCACTAACACACACAGACGGCCCATACTACCAAGCACTTGGCGGCACGGGCGACATAAGCGTAAGCGTTGCAGGCGGCGCTGTTACAGGCGCAATGAACAACGGCGTGGCAACAGCTTCTCAGCTTGGCAACACAGGCACAACACTTATGTCAAACTTTTTAGAGCAGTCTGGCACAGACCTTGCAACAGAGTTTGCAAACATGATTTTATACCAGCGTGGCTACCAGGCTAACACACGTATAGTAACTGTTACAGACACTATGCTTGAAGAGCTTATCAACATGAAGCGATAATTTAATTTAAATTTACCGCCGGCCTAAATACAAAAAATACTGTGGCAATTGATACAAAAAAATATTTTGGCCGGCGGATATTGTGTTTTTATTTACTAAAATTAAAAAAAGCATGCTAAAAATGTAAACGTTTTGTAATTTAATGTTGTAAATTTATGCAAAATTCTATATAATTATTAGTACAAGTACTTTTAGTGTGGCGCATTGGGCGCTGCAAATAAAAACAACGGCTTTGCGCAATGTCTGCCGTTGCAATTAATATTGAAAAACATGGCGGCAAATGTTTAAAATCCGCCTTTAAAATAAAATGCCTCTCTGGCAGAACGGAGCTATAAAATGATTTCATTGACAAAGATGAACGGTGAAGAATTTTTGATTAATCACAACCAAATAGAGTGCATTGAACTTATACCCGATTGCAAAGTTGTGATGATGAACCACAGCTATTACCTTGTACGTGATAAAGCAAAGGATATAATAGCGAAAATT
>CAYJBO010000003.1:28240-53582 GCA_964368295.1 uncultured Bacteroides sp. | reverse complement strand
TTACAATGCAAAGGTACTCGACATAAAAAGAGAAATATCCATTGTAGACACCACAAAATAATTAAAGCTACGGCAACTTAGTTTAACAAGGGCGCTGGTATTTTCGGTTGTTAATAGGCAACATTGCATTTTAAAGGGGAATAACTAAATGAACATTTTATATTTGGTCGGTATAATCATGGCGTTTGCCTTTATGGTGTTCGGCATAAGCGTTGACATGACAGACGGCTTTGCCGTTGATCTTACAAAACTGGGCGACTTTTTTGACGCATCCAGCGTACTTATTGTTATCGGTGGTACGTTTGCGGTTGTCATAGCGTGTTACCCTAAAACATTTTCTTCTATGCTAAAGCATATGAGTATTATGTTTAAAATAAACAGCTTTGACCCCAACACATACGTTGAAAAGTTAACTGACTTGGCGCAAATAGCAAGAAAAAACGGACTTTTGGCGCTTGAGGAAAAGGCAAATGAGGAAAAAGACCCATTTTTTAAACAGGCTATAATGCTTATTGTAGACGCAAACGACCCTGTGCGCGTGCGCAACGTTTTAGAAAACGATATGGATCAGACGATGGAGCGCCATCAAAGGGTTATAACTATGTACGAAAAAGGCTCCGGTGCGGCGCCTGCTTTCGGTATGATAGGTACGCTAATAGGCCTTATCAACATGCTTAAAGGCCTTGATGGCGGCGACATGGGCTCTCTTGGCCCCGACATGTCAACCGCCATGCTTACAACGCTTTACGGCTCTGCTTTGTCGCACGTTTTGTTTAACCCAATTGCGGCCAACTTAAAAGCAAGGGATGAGGAAGAGGCGCTTTGTAAGCAAATTGTTATAGAGGGCATTATGGCCATACAAGCCGGCGAAAACCCGAAATTCCTAAAGGAATTCTTGCTTGTATTTATGAACCAAAAACAACGCACCGGCGGCAAAAAAGGCAAAAAAGGCAAGGGCGATGCAGCCGCGGAAGAATAATACCTAAACAGGCAAACACCTAATGTGATGACGTACTTACAATAGTTAAGATATATGTCTATAACGAGGAGAAAGTTTAGATGAGAAAAAAAAGAGGTGGAGAGAGCGGCGGCGGCGCCAACTGGATGGACACCTACGGCGATATGGTTACGTTGCTGTTGTGTTTCTTTGTTATGCTTTACTCGATGTCCTCTGTAGACGCCGAAAAGTATGCGGCGCTTGCTGAGTCGTTTAATCCCGACGCTAACCCGGACGCCACGCATGTGCCCGTAAACCCCACAACTGAGCCGGACACACCCTTAACACCTCCCCCGACGGTGGAAGAGGCGGCCCAGGCTATGGACCAACTGTATGAGGACCTTGTTGACTTTTTTATAGAGGAAGACATGGGCAGTAACGTTAGTATAAGCAAGGGCTCGGGCTATGTGTTTATATCGTTCCACGACGCTATATTTTTTGACGGAAACAGCTACACACTTAGAGACGAGGGCAAACTTGTTTTAGACAGGGTTGCAGAGTCTATAGGAGACATAAGCAACACCGTAAACGTAATTGAAATTTTAGGCCACACCGCAAGGGTGGACTCCGAGGATGCGAATATTATCTCAACAGATAGATATCTTGCATCAAACAGGGCTACATCTGTTACGGTTTACTTGCAGCAAAAGGGCGTTATAGACCCCTCTAGGCTTGTAAGCATAGGCTACGGAGAGTGGCGCCCCATAGGCGATAACGCAGAGGCTGAGGGCCAGGCGTCTAACAGGCGTGTTGAATTAGTTATTAGCGGCTACAATGCAGAGAGTATTGACAAGGACGATGTGACGCTGTATTACGATATGCATGAACAGGCAAGCGAACCCGAACAGGTAGACACGCAAGAGGAGCAAGACACAGACAGCACAGACACACAAGCCCAAGAAGACACGGCAGACACAGCAGACACAGCTAACACGGCACAAGAGGAGCCACAGGGCGAAGAGGAATAGCGCAAAGCCCACACAATATAGTTTAAAGCACAGTAAAACAATTAAAGGTATTTAAATTTGTTAAAAGGCAACTGATACTTGCACAGAAAACATTGAGGAGAGTGGCACAGGTTAAATTTTTTGCCACTGTATGGGGTATAATACTTTAAAAAGGGAGGTAAAATTGTAAATGGCTGAAGCTTTATCTCAAAGTCAAATTGACGACCTACTAAAAGCGGCACTTGGCTCAGGCGGCGATGAGCAAAACGATGCACCGTCACCCGAGCCCATACAAGAAAGACCGAAGTACAGAAAATACGATTTTTACAGCCCGCGTAAGTTTACAAAAGACAGGCTACGCATATTAAGCGGCATATTTGAAAATTATTCAAGGGTTGTAAACTCAAAGATTAACGGCATGCTACACACATCTTGCGAGATAACCGTAGACTCTGTCGAAGAGCAGCGCTACTATGAATTTTCAAACGCAATATCGGAAAATGATGTTTTGACACTTGTAGAAACACAGATATACGGCAACAAGGACCCGGAGGATTTGCCGGTTGTGTATCACTACTCTACACCGCTTATGCTAAGCATGATAGACAGGCTTATGGGCGGCGTAGGAGACATGGATTTAAGTTTGACAGACGGGTATATATTTACAGACATAGAGTTAAAGCTTTACGAGAGTTTGGCGCACGACTTTATAAATGTCCTTTCTGACAGCTGGGAAAACTATATTAATATAGATTTTGACTTCCAAAAAATAGAGACAAACCCGACACTTGTACAGGTTATTGGTTTAGACGAAACAGTTGTTATTGTAAGCCTTAACATTAAGTTTGAAAACTGCTCGGGCACGGTTAGCATATGTTTGCCCGGCATGACTTTGACAAACGTATTTACAGAGATGGCGGCAAACAACAGGTCAATACGCAGTACGGGTGAGGATAACTCGACAGAGATTATGGATATAATTAAGGGCTCTGACCTTGAGATAAAAGCAGAGCTGTCACGCACCTCGATAAGCCTTTCAGACGTAAATACGCTTAATGTGGGCGACGTAATTAATCTAAACCATCTTTGTGCAGACCCTGTTATGTTGCTAATTGGCGATAAACCTTGGTTTAACGGTAAAATTGGCGTAAAAAACAACAACATTGCAGTTAAAATATATAATACTTACCACGAATATGCAGGTGAGAGAGAGGAAGAGTAAGTGCTTATGGAGCATAGAGTGTACAGCCCACTAGAGCTAGACGCAATAGGTGAGATAATTAATATCAGCCTCGGTTCATCTGCTACGGCAATTTCAAGTATGCTAGATCACCGTGTTAATATTTCAACTCCTAACGTTACGCCTATGGCAATTGAAAAATTTAACGTTATGGATGTAAATTCGGTTTTAGGCATAGAGATAAAGTACGTATCGGGTATAACGGGCAATAATATTATGTTGCTTAAAAAACAGGATGTGCGCGTAATTGTAGACATCCTAATGGGTAGCGAAACACAAGACGATGATTTTGAACTAAACGACTTTAGTATAAGCGCCGCATGTGAGGTTATGAACCAAATGATGGGCGCTGCAAGCACAGCTTTGTCTGATTTTTTGGGCAAACCTGTAAACATTTCAACGCCCGAGCCATTTATGGTAGACGACATAGAGCAATTTAAAACCGAGCACATTACGCCGAACTCCGGCAAAGGCACCGTTGTAGTTGTAAAATTTACAATGGACGTTGAGGATAAGCTTTCGAGCGAATTTGTAAACATTATGCCGGTAGAGCTTGCGGACGAATTGCTTGCAGGTTTTGGCTTTGACGCAGAGCCAGTATTTGGCGATATAAACGATATGGAGGCCGCTATTAGTGAAAATGCGGCGGAGCAAGAGCCAAAAACAGGAGAAGAGGCAGCAGAGCTTTTACAGGACATAGAAAAAGAAGCGCAGCAAAAGAGCGTAAAAGACATAGAGCTAAAGCAGCCTGAAGCACCGCCACCGGAGTACTTGGGCAGCACAGAGCCACAAGTGCAACAGGAAGCACCGCCGCAGGGCGCACACACTGCACCACCGCAAAACGCATACGGGGCACCACTACAGGGGGCATACGGGGCACCGCCGGGCGAATATGGGGCACCGCCACAAGGCGCGTACGGGGCACCGCCGCAAATGCCGCCGCAGGGCGCATACGGTATGCCACAACAAAATATTATGCCGCAAGGTGCATATGGTGCACCGGTTGGCGGAGGGTACGGGGTGCCGCCACAACATGCGTCTAATGTAATGTATCAGGGGGATCCGAAAGTGATTAATGCTCAAAGGGCAGAATTGCCAACACTAAACCAAGGTGATAGGCTAACGGCAGAACAAGCGCAAAACCTAGACTTAATTATGTCGGTACCTTTGCAAATTTCTGTTGAAATTGGCCGCACCAAGCGCAAGGTAGAGGATATACTAACATTTACAAAGGGCTCGCTAGTGGTGCTAGATAAACTTGCAGGCGATCAAGTAGACCTTTATGTAAATGGCCTTTGCATTGCAAAGGGAGATGTTGTTGTTATAAACGACAGCTTTGGCGTTAGGATTACCGAGGTGCTAAAGCAAAGCCAACTTTTAGAGATAGCAGGCCAAAAATAAAATTAAATAAGTGGCAATTTTGACACAGATATTTTAATTTATGTTTTTTAATACGTTATTACACAAATACAATTACAAGTAAAGGATGAGAAAAAGCTATGGCTAAAATTTTAATAGTGGATGATGCAGCTTTTATGAGAAAGGTTATTCACGATATCTTAGAGAAAAACGGATTTACAGACTTACACGAGGCAGTTGACGGCAAAGATGCAGTTGACAAATACTTTGAGATTAAACCCGACCTTGTGCTTTTAGATATCACAATGCCAAACATGGACGGCCTTGAGGCCCTTAAAATAATAAGGGGCAAAGACACAGGCGCAAATGTTGTAATGTGCTCTGCAATGGGCCAGGAGGCCATGGTTGTTGAGGCTGTGCAGGCGGGCATTAAAGACTTTATTGTAAAGCCGTTTAAAGAAGATAGGCTTATGAAGACAGTTTCCTCCATATTGGGCACTCCATAATTGCCATGTGGGAAAATTTATTTAGCCTTTTAAGCACGCTTGCTGTAATAGTAGTTATACTTTTTTTAACATACTATTTTACTAGGTTTATAGCGGGTAAAATGACGCTTCAGGGAACATTTAGCAATAGGCGTATTAAAGTGCTGGAGCAGGTTTCAACGGGTAAAGACCAAAAAATACTCTTTGTTCAAATGGGCGACGACTACTATTTTTTAGGTGCGTCGCCGGGGGGCATTACGTGCCTTACGCAAGTTGATAAAGAGCAGGTTTTGCTGTGGAGCGAAAGCGAAGCACAGCAAAGAGAGCAAAAACCCACAATGAGCTTTGCACAGGCGCTTAAAAAGGTTGCCCTAAATACTAAAGACAAAGGGGGGCAAGACTGATGGATGCACTTATAAACGTAAACGGCGAGAGCATACAAACACTGGAAATACTCTTGCTGACAACGCTTATATCGCTGTTGCCAAGCTTTGTTGTTATGATGACCTCATTTACAAGGTACATCATATCGTTTTCATTTTTGCGCACGGCAATGGGCCTTCAGCAAAACCCGCCAAACATGGTACTTATAGGCATGGCGCTGTTTTTAACGCTCTTTACAATGGCACCTGTTTTAGAGACAATTCAACAAGACGCTTACGAGCCGTATGTTGACGGGCAGATATCGCAAGAGGAATTTATAGACATTGCAGAGGTTCCCCTAAAAGAGTTTATGCTAAGGCAGACAGACGAGAGTTCGCTTAGCATGTTTTGCGATTTGTCGGGGGTGAGCGCGCCGCAAACAGAAGCACAGGCGCTTGATTTACCGCTGACAACAGTGGTGCCGTCTTATATGACAAGCGAGTTAAAGCGCGCGTTTGAAATAGGCTTTTATTTGTACATACCGTTTTTACTTATAGACATAATTGTGGCGACCACACTTATGTCCATGGGTATGATTATGTTACCGCCGGCAATGATTTCTATGCCGTTCAAACTGCTTTTGTTTATAACGTTAGACGGCTGGCAATTACTGTTTTCGACACTGGTAACAGGCTATAATTAGTTGAAAACAACACTTTATTAATGTTTCGTTTTGGCATAAAACACTTATGCGCTAGGCAAAAGGAGGGCGGCTTTTATGGATGTAAGTACAGTTTTAAAAGAGGCCCTTGGCGTAGTTTTGCGCGTGGGTATGCCAATACTTCTTTTGAGCATGCTAGTTGGTATTACGGCCGCAATTTTTCAGGCTGTAACACAAATACATGAGCAATCGCTCGCGTTTATATTAAAGCTGGTATGCGTTGTTGGCGTGCTTGTGCTTGCAGGTGGCTGGATGATGGAGACTCTTTTGGACTTCAGCAGGCTACTTTTTACACTGATGTAAAGGCCGAATATTATGGATTTTAATCAAATTTTTTTATTCGAGCTTATATTTATGCGCATGATGGGCTTTATAATGTTTAGCCCAATTTATGCAAGAAACACAGTGCCTATGCTGGCGAGAACAGGATTTGCACTTGTGCTGAGCATATTTATATATACATCTGTAGGCGGCGCAGTGCCACCTCAGCCAACAGGCCTAATTGATTTTTCTGTAATAATGCTTATAGAGCTTGGCATTGGGTTTGTAATAGCCCTTATAATGAGGATATTCTTTTCCATAGCAAACTTGAGCGGTGAAGTTATAGATATGCAGATGGGCCTTTCGATGGCGGAGATGTACGACGCTGCAAGCCAGACAAACATGTCAGTTACATCATCGCTTTTTAATATTATGCTTATGCTTTTGTTTTTTGTGCAAAATGGCCACTATACGCTAATGCGCATACTTGTGTCGGCAGAGCAGGTTTTGCCCTACGGCACGGCTAGTTTTGGCAACGACGTGGCAGAGCATATGTCGCAAATATTTTTCTCTTCAATAATTCTTGCTGCAAAGCTGGCGCTGCCAATTTTGGCGGCACAAATGCTGGGCGTAGTGGGCATGGGCATACTTATGAAGGCCATACCGCAGATAAACGCCTTTGTAATAAACATAGAGCTAAAAGTTATAATGGGCCTGTTGATGCTATACACATTTATAGTGCCAATAAGCGAGTTTATGCTCTCGGTTGAAATGCAGATGCTTAAAGATGTGCAGGCGATATTACAAACAATTGCACAATAAATAAATAGTGGCAGCGTATTAATTGCACCGCCGCAGTGGCAAAGGAGTGAATGGCATTGCCGGATCCACAAAAAACCGAGCCCGCCACCGCGAAAAAGCGCAGAGATGAGCGAAAAAAAGGCAATGTATTCTTGAGTAACGATGCCGTTTCGGTGGCTGTAATGCTCTCGGGTTTTTTTGTAATTTGGCTAACGGGCACCACAATAGTTGAGCAGTTTGGGTCTTTTTTACACTACTCAATTGGCAATGTAGCGGCCGCGGGCATAGGCGACACACAGGGCTTTTTGTCCGAGTATTTTATGCGCATGTTATATGCGCTGGCATTTTCGGTAGGGCCAATATTTGCAACGTGTGTGCTTGTGGCAATAAGCGTTACCTTTGCACAAACAAATTTTTTATTTGCGCTTGATAGCATAAAGCCAAAATTTAGCAAGCTAAACCCAATAGAGGGCGTAAAAAAGCTGTTTTCTTTAAAAAGCATAGTAGATGCCATAAAGGGCATATTTAAAATAGGAATTTTACTCTATTTAATATTTAATTATTTAATAAACGTAGTAGATGTGTTTGTTAAATACTTATATACCGACCTTGCTGTTGCATGCTCACATCTATTTAACGAGGCGTTTATGCTGGTAATCCAGGTTTCAATAGCATTTATTGTACTGGCAGGCTTCGACTTTTTCTATCAGCGCTGGGAATACGAGCGCAACATAAAAATGTCTAAGCAAGAAATAAAAGACGAGTATAAGCAAATAGAGGGCGACCCAAAAGTAAAGGGTAAAATTAAGCAAATGCAGCGCAGCCTTGCAAAGTCTAGGATGATGCAACAAGTGCCGCACGCAGACGTAATTATTAAAAACCCAACACACTTTGCCGTTGCGCTTAGGTACAAAGCCGACAAGGACAACGCGCCAATAGTGCTGGCAAAAGGCCAGGACGAAATGGCTATGCGCATACTGCGTGTAGCACAAGAGCACGGCATAACAGTGGTTGAAAACGTACAGCTTGCGCGTGCGCTTTACGCAACGTCGGAGCTAAACAGAGAGATACCCTCACAGCTATATGACGCTGTGGCACAGGTGCTTGTATACCTGTACAAGCTAAAGGGCAAAATTAAGTAGGTATATACAAGGTAAACAAAATTTTAGCTGTCTTAAGCAGAAAGTGGGAAACCTGTAAAAATGAAACGGCTTTTAGACAATTCAATATCGCTTGGAGTAGTTGTAGTTGTGCTGTTTCTTGTTTTGCCGCTACCTGCATTTATGCTGGACTTTTTGCTAATTGTAAATATATCGCTGTCTATAATGATATTGCTTATTACAATGAACATATCAAAGACGCTGGAATTTTCAATATTCCCATCGCTACTACTCGTAACAACACTTTTTAGGCTCGGCCTAAACGTTTCCTCCACACGTCTTATCCTAAGAGATGGCGGCTACGCAGGCGTTGTTATCAAAGCGTTTGGAGACCTTATTACCCAGGGCAATATAGTTATCGGTGTAATTATATTCTTAATCATAGTTTTGGTTCAATTTATAGTTATAACAAAAGGCGCAGAGCGTGTGTCGGAAGTTGCCGCAAGGTTTACCTTAGACGCTATGCCCGGCAAACAAATGGCAATAGATGCCGATTTGAGCTCTGGCCTTATTAACGAGCAAGATGCGAGAGAGCGCAGATACGTAATACAAAAAGAGGCAGATTTTTACGGCGCCATGGACGGTGCTACAAAAATTGTTAAGGGCGACGCAATAATGTCGATAGTAATAACGGCAATTAACTTTATTGCGGGCATTATTATTGGCCTTGTACAGGGCGGCAGTGATATAGAGACTGTTTTTAGTGTTTACTCAATAGCAACAATAGGTGACGGGCTTGTGTCGCAGTTGCCATCGCTTATGATATCTACCGCAACGGGCATGATTGTTACACGCTCTGTGTCTGACGACAGCCTAAACAAAGATGTTTTGGCGCAGTTTAAAGCGCAGCCACGTGCAATAATGGCAACGGGCATCGTGATTGTATTGCTTGGCATAATGCCAAACACGCCCACACTGCCCTTGCTTATAGTTGGCGTAGCACTTATATTAGGCGGCGTTGCAATAATCCGCAACATGGAGCGCGAGCACCAGGAGGAACAAAGGGCGCTAGAGCAGATGGAACGGGCGAAAAATGCCGATGTACCGGCAGAAACTGACTACTTTAAAGATGTAAATAACGTTTACTCGCTGCTGTCTATAGACCCTATTGAGATGGAATTTGGCTACAGCCTTATACCGCTTGTAGACGAGGCGAGCGGCGGTAAACTTATAAATAGGATAATAATTTTCCGCAGACAGTACGCACAGGAGATGGGTTTTGTTGTGCCGTCCATACGCCTGCACGACGGAGCGGCACTTGGCACAAACCAATATATAATTAAAATAAGAGACGAAGAGGTAGCAAGGGGCGAGATACTCGTGGATTACTACCTTGCTTTAGAACCGTCGTCGCCCACAGGCAAGGTAGACGGAATTGAGACGATAGAGCCAGCCTACGGCATACCGGCACGCTGGATTTTGCCGGACAATAAGGACATGGCGGAGATTTACGGCTACACGGTTATAACACCGCTTACGGTAATGCTAACCCACCTCTCGGAGGTTGTGCGCCAGCATGCGCACGAGCTACTTGGCAGGACAGAAACCATGCAGCTGGTAGACAACTTAAAGCTGACAGCACCCGACCTTGTGGAAGAGGCAATACCCTCTATTATTACTTACACGGCGCTAGAGAAAATACTGCGCAACTTGTTAAAAGAGGGCATACCAATAAAAGACCTTGCAACCATTTTAGAGACAATAGTAGAAAGCAGCGCCACAACACGCGACCCGGATATGATTACAGAGCAGGTGCGTGGGGCACTAAGCCGCACAATTACAAGAAAATTCTGCGAGAATGGCCAGCTGAGAGTTGTAACACTAGACGCCACAATAGAAAAGAGCATTATAGGCGCACTTACAAAAAACGAGCAGGGCGTTTACCTGGCACTTGGGCCGGACATAATGCAGCAAATAGTGTCGCAACTTGGGGAGCTGCGCAAAAAATTTACAGAGCTATCGCAAACACCTATAATATTAACAAGCCAAGTTATAAGGGTATATTTAAGCCGGCTTGTTACAGGTTTTTATCCGGACGTGCACGTTTTGTCTTTTAACGAAATTACAAACAACGTGCAAATACAAGCACTGGGAAACATAACGTTAAATCAAAGTGAGGAATCGGCATAAATTAAAACACACCACTTGCCAAAGTCGAATAAGTAGCCGCAAACACACATATTTTTTATGCTAGCACAAATAAAACAGCAAAAAAGCTACTTTAGAGAGGGGGTGCCCGTATGATAACACCGGCAGATACAGAAAAGACAGTGCAAACCACCGCCGATACAAAAGTGAGCGAGCCAGACAGCGATGAGCTTTTGCGCCTTTATAAAGAAACCGGTGACAACGAGATAAAATGGCAAATTGTTATGCGTTACACCGACTACATTAAGCGTGTGGCATTTAAGACAAACGGGCTTTACAACTCTTTTGCGCAGATGGACGACATAGTGCACGAGGGCGTGCTTGTACTGCTAAGCGCGGTAGAGCGTTTTGACATTACAAAAGAGGTTAAGTTTGAGACATATGTCTCAAAGCGTTTGCGGGGCATGATAGTTGACCTTGCAAGAAAAAACGATTGGCTGCCCCGTCATTTGCGGCAAAGGGCAATAAAAATAAACAAGGCAACAGACAATTTGTCGCTAAAACTCGGGCGCATGCCAACATCGCAAGAAATAGCAGACGAGCTCGGCGTTACAAAAGAAGAATATACAAGCATGATTTCGGACACGGCACTTACAAATTTAATGTCACTAGAGATGCTTTTGGATACCTACGGCAACGCCTCCGGCAAACTTGTGTCGGCGGCGGATATTAAAAATGCACCGGATGAAATTTTAGAGGAAAAGGCAATGTTCAACAGCCTAAAAGGCTGTATATCAAAGCTTAGAGAAAACGAGCAACTTGTGCTGTCGCTCTACTACGAAAAAGAGCTTACAATGAAAGAGATAGCACATGTTATGGGAGTTAGCGCACCGCGCGTGTCGCAAATACACAGCAGGGCAATACAAGAGCTTAGGTATTTTATGGACAGCGAGTACAAAGATTAGTTTACACCAAAATAAAATACAATACGCAAGACGTTTTATATAATAGGGCAAACAAAGGAGATTTGTTATGACAAAGGGATTTTACAACTTGACATCGGGCATGCTGTCGCAGACACGCAGGCTAGACGTTGTGGGCAATAATATGGTAAATGTAACCACTCCCGGCTACAAGGCCGAAACGTACACAGACATAACGTTTGAGGATGTTTTAATCAGCAGAATAGGCAACGCAAATAAAGACGAATCTGAAGTTATAGGCTCGCAGAGCTACATATTAGCGTCTGACCAGCTGTATGTAGACATGCAAAACAGCGGCTTTGAGCTAACCGGCTTAAACTTAGATTTTGCACTGCTAGGCGACGGATTTTTTGGCGTGCAGACACAGGACGGCACAGAGTACACACGTGGCGGAAGCTTTACGCTGGATCAAGAGGGCTATTTAACCTCGCCGACACACGGCAGGGTGCTAGGCGTAAACGGCCAGCCTATACAGCTGTCTACCGACAAGATAACAACAGACAATTACGGGCGTATTTTTTCCGAGGACACAGGAGCACTGCTAGGGCAGATAGGCGTGTTTGACTTTGCGGACAAAAGCCTGATGATGAAAAACGAGAGCGGCCTTTTTAACACGGGCGGACAGGCACCCACAACGGTAGAAACACCTATAATGTGGAAGGCGCTTGAGAGTAGTAACGTGGACCTTGCAAGCGAGATGAGCCGCATGATGACGGCCCAAAGGGCATTGCAAAGCTCGGCACAAATACTAAAACTATACGATGAACTACTAACCAAATCAACAACAGAAATTGCACGATAATATGTGATATAACACAAGCAACTCGAATGGTACGGCGCAAAGGAAAGGGGCACAGCTTATATGATACAAGGGTTTTATACAGCGTCTGTTGGCTCACAACAGCAGATGGATAAATTGGCAATACAGGCAAATAACATAGCAAACGTAAACACATATGGCTACAAAACAAGCAATGCAACGTTTGGCACGCTTATGTACGGTATGATGCAAGGCGTTGAGGGCAACGACATACCAAGGGGCACAGGCGTACAGGTAGTGAACTCTCCCATTAACTTTGACGATGGCGGCTACACACAGACGACCAGAAGCATGGACTACGCCATTTTTGGCGACGGTTTTTTTGCGGTGCAAGACCGTGAGTCGGGCGAGGTTACATACACGCGTGACGGCTCTTTTACAATGTCTATGTATATAGAAAACGGCGCAGAGGTGTTTTATTTGTCGGACGGCTTGGGCCGCCTTGTAATGGACGAGACTATGCAGCCAATAACCGTTACAGACCCAAATGCAAAGCAACCTATTGGCGTTTTTGACATACAGTACAAAGACGGCATGACACATGCAGAGGGCAGCAGATTTGTGTTTGCCCCAGAGAAAAACGGCACTGTAACCCCTATTGAGACAGAGGTTATGCAGGGCTTTTTAGAGGAGTCTAACACAGACCTTGCAACGGAGATGGCAAAAGTAATTGAGACACAGCGCGCTTATAGCTCGGCACTTTCTATGATGAGAACCGCAGACGAGATAGAGACTACAATAAACTCATTAAAAAGGTAGTTAATTGTAAAGCTTTTGTGGTTATGTGTAAAAAATGCGCTAAAACGTATAAGTTGGCACGTGCTAAGCACCGCCATAAAAAATGTATTTTATAAGACGATAAGAAATTATAGGTGATTTAAATTGAAAAAGTTTGAAGATTTGACAGGCATGGAGATAGACGCGTTGAGGGAACTTGGCAGCATAGGCACGGGTAATGCCGCAACATCTTTGTCCGGCCTTTTGGGCAAAGAGGTGCGCATAACTATGCCGCAGGTGCGTGTTCTTGGCTATAACGAGGCTATCGAGTGGATAGGCGGGCCTGAGGCAATTACAGCAGGCGCACTTGTGCGCATGTCGGGCGAGATAAACGGCGTTATGCTTAATGTACAGCAAATAGATTTTGTGAATCTTGTGCTTGAGACCATGCTTATGAAAAGCATTACAAGCTACGAGGAGTTGACGGAGCTTGATTCCTCTGCACTTGTTGAGGTTAGCAATATCATGATATCTACATTTATAACGGCGCTTAGCGGTTTTGCAGATGTAAATATTGTTTTATCTGTGCCTGCATTTACGGTGGATATGCAAGGCGCCATATTGGCTGTACCCATGGCGGAGTTTGGCGGTCAGTCGGACTATGTTATGACGATAGGTGCGGAGTTTGTGTGCGACGAGAAAATTGTACCGTGTAGGCTATTGCTATCTCCGGACGTACCTTCACTTAATTTTTTACTACGAAAACTAGGGGTTTTAGATGCTTGATAAATTAACTGTTGGTATCGCCGACATGAAAGCAGCTAAAGGTAGTGGTGAAATTGTCACCTACGCTCTTGGCTCTTGTGTTGGTGTATCACTTTACGATTCGGTTACAAAAATTGCCGCTCTTGTGCATATTATGTTGCCTATTAACATGACAGTAGGCAAGCTTACGCCATTAAAATACGCAGACACAGGCATAGCGCAAACGCTAAAGCACATGGAGCAAATGGGGGCAGACCGCACAAGGATAAGGGCTAAAATAGCCGGCGGCGCAAAAATGTTTGACACAGGCGGCAATAGCGCTATGTCAAACATAGGGCAAAGAAATGTAGACAGTGTAACACTGTGCCTTAAAAAATTTGGCGTAATGATAGTAGGCCAGGATGTTGGCGGCGCACACGCAAGGACAATGATTTGCAACGTGGAAACGGGCATTTGTAATGTGCGCAGTTACGGTAAGCCCGAGGTTACGCTTTAATATTTATTACGGTAAATTTTATATTTGTTTTTGACGTACAAACGGTGTACTAAGCGCCGTTTTAACAATAAATTGCGCTAGCGCTGCTAATGCAAATTGCTTACAAGGAGTGGGAAAATTGAACCTACAAAAAAGCGATACAAACGATATAATTACAAACGAACTAGAAATAATGCGCTTTACGGTAGACGGAAATGCTTACGGCATTAATGTTGCAAAAGTGCGCGAGATTATGCTGGCACAAGAAGTTAGGTTTATGCCGCATACTCACTATGCCGTTGAGGGCATATTTAAACCGCGCGAAAACGTTATTTCGGTAATAGATTTGCCTTCTTACCTAAGCGGTAAAAAGCGCGATAAATCGGAAAAAGATTTGTTTGTAATAACAAACTTTAACAAGCTGTTAATAGCTTTTAGGGTGCATACGGTCGAGGGTATTAGCCGCATTTCCTGGCGGGATATCCATGCTCCCGACAGCACGCTTTCTACCGCAACCGGCTCTACGGTAACAGGCTTTTCTCAAGTTGGCGGCGAAATAGTTAGCATACTGGACTTTGAGAAAATTGTTGCAGAAATAGCGCCGGAGACAACCATTAACAGCAACGATGTAAAAAAACTTGGCGAGAGAGAACGCAGCACTGCGTGTATATGGATGGCCGAGGACTCTGACTTTTTGGCAAAACTTATACGTCAATCTCTTTTTGATGCGGGCTACACAAATGTAAAAGATTTCCCAAACGGTGCAAAATTATGGGACGCGCTTAACAAAAAGCCCGACGACGAAGAAGCTGTAAGGCTGATTATTACAGACATCGAGATGCCTGAAATGGATGGCCATCACCTTGTAAAGCTTATTAAGGGTAGCGAGAAGCAAAAAAATATACCCGTTGTAATATTTTCGTCAATTATTACAGAACAGATGAGATTAAAAGGCGAGCAATGCGGCGCAGATGCGCAGCTGAGCAAGCCGGAGATTGCAGGTTTAATTGGCATAGTAGACGAGCTTTTAGCAAAATAAAAAATTAACTAGCGATAAAAGGAGTTGTAAAAATGAGCTGTAAATATGTTGTAAGACAGCCTATAAAGGACATAAACAAAAAAATAATTGGCTACGAAATACAATATTACGGCGAAAATTACGCCTTTGGCAATGACGATGCAAACACAAACACGGCAGATTTGCTTGCGGCCGATGCGGTTTACAGCTTTATTATGCAAAATTCTGAAAAGCACTTTAAGGGCTCGTTAAATTTTATGACATTTACGCCTACCCTTTTGATTAAAAAGACGCCGTATTTGTTTGAAAGAGACGACCTTGTTATACAAATAGACGACAGTTCGCTACTGCACCCGCTGGCCATGATGATGGTTAATCAGTACGCAAAGGCCGGCTATAGAATTGCTGTAAACGATTTTCAGTTTTCGCAGCGGTACATGGATATATTAGGCCTAATAGATTATATTAAAATTGATGTGAGCCATTTGGCAGAGGAGTCTATTGACCACATTGTGACAACCGCCAGCGGAATGCACAAAAAGTGCATTGCAATTGGCGTAAGCACCGAGGCCATTTATAAAAAAGTGTATCAAAAAGAATTTGTTGCGTTTGAGGGCACGTATGTGGCGCAGCAGGTTTCGTGCAAGGTGCACAGCAGCGAGTATTTAAAAAGCAACTTTTTCCGCCTGATGATGGCAGTTACAAACCCCGAGCCGGACATAGAAGAGATAGAGAACATTATTTCAATAGATGCCACGCTTACTTTTGGCATATTAAAAATTGTTAACTCTTGCTACTTTGCAATGCGCAAGCGAGTAAACACTGTGCGCCAGGCTATTATGACAATGGGCCTTAGGGAGATGAAACAGTGGGTTTACCTGTTAAACGCCACAGGAGGGGAGACTGACGCTACCGACGAGGGCGTGGCAGAGATTTTGCGTATATCGTTTGTACGTGCCAATTTTTGCAGCAGGTTAATGCAATACACAAGAAACATGCCAATAACAAAGCCGGACGCATACCTTATGGGCATGCTCTCTACACTCAACTATTTAATAGATGCACCGCTTATTGAAATACTTGATGACATACCGCTACAACAAGAGATAAAAGACGCTTTGCTTGAGAAAAAGGGCGATTGCGGCCTAATGTATGAGCTTGTGCTGTGTTATGAGCGTGCTAACTGGATAAAAATTGATAAAATAGCGCCACAGCTAGGCGTGCCCACAAATATGCTTACAAACATATATTTTGAGTGTGTTGAAGAGGCAGAGCGCGTGTGGAAAGAAGTAACAACACCTATGGAGCAAATGCCTATAACCGTTTAATAAGGCTTTTTAGTGCGTTTTTTTGTAAGCTGTGCGGCTACAAGTGTGCGCAAAATGCTCAAAACGCACATAATATAGCTTAAATTTTGTTATAATATCATGTTTTAATATATAATAACTTGTATTTTTTCTTCTATGTGGTAAAATATATAATAAGCTCTGTTGCAGTGTACCGCACAAACCGGCGGCAGGGTATATTAAAAAGTGCGGAGAAAAGGAAGTATATTATGGCTTATAAAATTAGTGACGAGTGTATCTCTTGTGGCGCATGTGCAGGCAGCTGCCCTGTATCAGCAATAAGCGAGGGCGACGCAACTTATGTTATTGACGAGGGCGCATGTATTGATTGTGGTTCTTGCGAGGGCGCATGTCCTGTAAGTGCTATTAGTGCCGGTTAATACTGGGCGCTTATGGTGCCCAGTGGCGATAGCTTTTTATTTGGCATCGACATTATGAAAAGGGCGAAGGATAATTACCTTTGCCCTAATTTTTTGTTTATTTGCCTTTTTAATGTGGTGTTTAACTAAATTAGTTTTGAGCAAAACCATTTTTAAAAACGGCATTTTATATAGAAAGAGGACGACGGCGCATGTGCAAGGGCGAAAATAAATACGAGATGCTTACAAACGGTACACGTGTAAATGTTAGCGAGCACCATAAATTTGGCGCCGACGCTTTACTGTTAGCACATTTTTGCAATGTCAAAAGGGCTGAGCACGTTTGCGATTTATGCACGGGCAACGGAATAATACCGCTAAAACTTTACGACAGAGGGCACAGAGGCTCTTGCCTTGCAATAGATATTATGCAAGACGCAATAGAGCTTTTACAGCAGAGCGTGCTAGAAAACAGTGCTGAAAATATAAGCGCAGTTCGTGCCGATTTGCGCACGCTATTGCCAAGGCGTTATGCGCAAGACGCCGACGTAAAAACAGACGAGCAAAAACCGGTTTATAACACACAATTTGATGTTGTAACGTGTAATCCGCCCTATTTTACAGCCGGCTTTCAAAGCCCAAAGAGCGTGCGTGCGTCTGCACGGCACGAGGGCCTTTGCGACATTAACGACGTCTGCAGGGCGGCGTCAGTGCTTTTAAAGGACGGAGGGCGCCTGTGCATTTGTATGACACCGCAGAGGACGGCAGACGTAATATGCGCAATGAGAGAGGCGCGCATAGAGCCAAAAAGAATACAGTATGTCACGGCGCAAGTGCAAAAAGAGCCGTGGCTTGTGCTTATAGAGGGACAAAAAAACCGTGCGCCCGGCGCTAGGATATTGCCACAAATAATTACAGAGAACCCCGACGGGACAAGGCCGAGCCCGGCAATGAGGGAAATATACGAGAGCTAATTTACAAAAGTATTTAAAGAACGGAGATAGTCATGGCGGAAAAAACGCAAAATAAAATAAATTCCGGCACGCTTTACGTTGTTGCAACGCCTATCGGCAATCTTTCGGACTTAACATTGAGGGCGGCAGAGGTGTTTAAAGGGGTGGACTTTATAGCGGCAGAGGACACGAGAGTGACCGTTAAGCTGCTTAACCACTTAGGCATAAAAAAACAGCTTATAAGCTATTACGAGCATAACCTAAAGCAAAAGGGCGACTATATTTTAGACAGAATAGCAAGCGGAGAGAGCTGTGCGCTGTGCAGTGATGCAGGCACACCGGCCATATCTGACCCGGGCGAGCTTATAGTTAAAGATGCGCACGACAGAGGAATAAAAGTTGTGCCCATACCTGCCGCAAGTGCGGCAATTACGGCGCTTTGCGTGTCGGGGCAAATAACAGGGCGCTTTGTGTTTGAGGGGTTTTTGCCCACGAATAAGCGCCAAAAAAAAGAGCGCATACAGCAGCTTTTAGCCGAGGAGCGCACAATGATATTTTACGAGGCGCCGCATAAGTTAAACACAACGCTAAAAGATTTATGCGCTGTGTTTGAGGCGGACCGCCCCATTACAATATGCAGAGAGCTTACAAAAATGCACGAGCAAATTATTGTAACAACGCTTGAAAAGGCGATGCACCACTATGCCGAAACGCCGCCAAAAGGCGAGTTTGTGCTTGTCATGGCAGGTGCACAAAAAGTGCAAGAGCAAGAGGCCTTTACCCCAGAGCAGGCGGTGCAAATTGCAAAAGAGCATATGCAAAATGGTGATTCGGTTAGCATGGCGGCAAAAAAAGCAGCGGCAGAAACAAGCCTTGCCAAAAACGCAATATATAAGCTGTTATGCGAATAATTATAGCCATACAGCGCAGTTTATTGCAAATATAAGCGGTAGAGTTTGCGCTTACATAAAGCGTTAAATTATGCAAAATTTATTAAATTATGCATTGACAATACATATTAACACAGATTAGAAAGAGCGGCGATAATGAAAATAGTAGTGATGTCCGACAGCCACGGCTGTGCCAATACAGTGAGACAAATTTTAAGCAGAGAGAGCGATGCCAACTGTATTATATTTTTGGGCGATGGCCTTAAAGACATAGAATTTTTAGCGGAAGAGTTTGAACATGTGCGCATATACAAAGTAAAGGGCAATTGCGACATAGTGTCCAAAGAGCCATTATATGGCATAGCACCGTTTGAAAATGTGCTTATTTACTACACGCACGGCCATATGCACAGCGTAAAAACGGGAGTTAACGCACTTGCGGCAGACGCAAAAAATAAGGGTGCCGACATAGCACTTTTTGGGCATACGCACACGCAGTTTAACGAGGATATTAACGGCATAAGGCTGTTTAACCCGGGCTGTGTGCAGACGCATGGCGCTTGCAAAAGTGCATATGGCGTTATTACAGTAAATAGCGGCGCATATAAGTGCGAGTGCCGTAACATGTCTAAACAGTAAATAACAAAAAAAGCCGCCGTGGGTGTACACGGCGGCTTTTTAGGGGTATTTTTACTTTAAGTGTGAGGAGGAATCATGTACAGAGAGCAGGGTTGCGGCCTCCGTCCCTCTGTGATTATTATTATAGCACAAGCAAAAATTAATATGTTAATTACGTATGAATATTCTGTAAATAGTGCGCTTTAAAAAATGAATAAAGTGTGATAATTAATCAAAATAGGCATTTTTATGTATAAAAGCACCAATTTATGCTAAGGCTAAGCATGATAGCTTGCCTTGCAAAACAGCATGTTAAAACCATAATAACATATATTTAAAAGCTTATTTTTTTGCTATAAACGCTTCAATCGCACTCACTGCGCTGTCGACAGGCACCTTTTTGTCCAAGATAAACGCCTCTTTGTTAAGGTGTTCTTTAAATGTTTTTGTGGTAAAAAACTCTGTGCTGCGCGGTATTGCAAGCGATGCCTTTTTGTTAGTAAACACAACGGCACTGCTTACGGGTATGTTTTTAAGCTTTGCAAAAAACAATGTGTCTCTAACAACGCGTGTGTCGCCCACTGCTTTTTTAAGCGGGTTTTCAAAGTGTACCCTTTTACCTTTGTGCACCTGTAGCCACTCATCGTCATCCACGGCGCCGTAAATCTCGCCGCTAAGGCCCACACATTTTACACATATTATGCCAAATGTACCTATGATGGCAAAGTCGAAATCGGCAAATTTACCGTCCTTTGCTAGGCTTAAATCCGTAATAACTTTGTGCCCGTTTAACATGGCAAACCTGCGTGCAATGCCAAGCGGTTTCGAAACAGCGCCCGTGCGTGTCATGTTGCGCCCGGCCTCGTTGGGTGTTTTTTTTGGCTTTTTTATAATGTAATATATAACAAAAATGCTAGCCATAACCAAAATAAAAATTATAATATCGTATACTGTCAAAAGAAAATGCCTCCCTATTTTTTACAGATAAACTGCGTTTTTTGCGTTTGAAAATACCGCTATGTAACATTATAACAAATCCATGTAATTTAGTACATACTTATTTTAATTTATTGCAAATAAAGGTGTTTTTGCTATTGCAAAAGGGTAATAAATTTTATATAATAATATAAATACATTGCACTTTGATGCAGTGTATTTAATTTGGAAAGAGGTGATTAAACTTAATGATCGAAATTAATACATTCGGTGAGTTTAGCATTACAGTAGACGGTAAAGTCATTACCGATAACTTAAAGTCGTCACCTAAAAAGATGTTACTCTTAGAGTACCTGATTGTAAACAGGAACAAGGCTGTACCTGTAAACGATATAATTGAAATTTTATGGGGCGATAACGAAGATGTTGCACTTGATGGCACTTTAAAAACCCTTGTTAGCAGGCTGAGAAAAGAGCTTACAAATTACGGGATTGGCGAGGCTATTTTGACAAAGCGTGGCGCTTATATGTGGAACCCCGACCTCGAATGCGAAGTGGATATTTCAATATTTGAGGAATTGTGTACAGAGCTTAAGGGTGAGACTATTTTAACTACAGCTGTGGCAGATAAATTTGAAAAAGTTCTCAACATCTATGTGGACGACTTGCTGTCGGATTCGGGACTTGGTGCGTGGATATCGCCGAGGGTATTTTACTACCACGATTTGTACATGAAAACCATTTATCGCTACATTAAATTTTTAAGCGATGAAAAGGACTACAGCGAGGTTATACGCGTTTGTAAAACAGCGCTGGACATAGACGCATTTGAGTCTACGCTTAACCTTGAGCTCATGACAGCGCTGTTAAAGCTAGGCAAGAGCAAAGAGGCGACAGAGCAGTACCAAAACATAACAAAATTGCACTATACACACCTTGGCATGAAACCCTCTGACGAGATAGTTAACTTTTACAAAGAGCTTGTAAGGCAAGACAGAAACGCAGAGATTGATATTAATGAAATTTGCACAGACTTGCAAAAGGATTTAAACGACAAGGGTGCATTTGTGTGTGAGTACTTGATATTTAAAGACATTTACCACTTGCACATGCGCACATTAAGGCGCAGCGGCACAACAATTTATTTAGCGCTGTTAAGCCTGCACACAATGAGCAATGCAAGGCCTGACCCCATTGCGCTGGACAGGGAGATGAATATCCTTATAGATACGGTGCAGCTTAACTTGAGGAGCGGCGACACAATCTCAAGGTACAGCCCGTCACAGCTTGCGGCACTTTTGCCGGCGGTGTCTACTTATGATGTTGGCAGGAGCGTTATGGAACGTGTAAAAAACATGTTTTACTCACGCAGCAATAGCACGCTGTTTATAATGGAGTATAACCTTGTAGAGCTGTCTAATAACCTGTAATAGCTTATAATAGGCTCCTTTAAATTTTGCTGTGTTACAACATTTATTTCACTGCAAAAAATGTAAATATAGTGCGGGGTATCGTGGACGAGCGTCCTTGATACTCCGCTTTTTTTGCATTTTTATGCGGTTTTATGGCAATTCGGCAAGTTTTCTAGCTGCGCTAGAGCCTTTTGTAAGGCGCCAGCATTACATGTGCAAATAAAATAGATGCTATAATGGCACGAGCAAAACGGCACATAGACTTTTAATTATACCGCAATAATATTAAATGGCGCCCGTTTAAACAGGCGCCATTTTTTATAAAATAATAAATTTAAGCTTACTTATTTTGTGGGATGTCAGGCAAGCTGTCAAAGCCATGCTGTAGGTCCTCGTCGGTAGGTATATAGTCGTTCATGTCGCCGCTTAAATATTTCTCGTAAGCCACCATATCAAAGTAGCCTGTGCCTGTAAGTCCAAACAGGATAGTCTTGCTCTCGCCCGTCTCTTTGCACTTTAGCGCTTCGTCTATTGCGCCTTTAATCGCATGTGCAGACTCAGGGGCCGGCAAAATTGTCTCGTTCTTAGCGAACATAACAGCCGCCTCAAACACAGATGTTTGGTCGTATGATTTTGCCTCCATGTAGCCGTCGTGGTAAAGCTTTGATAATATGGGGCTCATGCCGTGGTAGCGCAGGCCACCGGCGTGGTTAGCGGATGGGATAAAGCCGCTGCCAAGTGTATACATGCGCGCCATAGGTGTAACCTTGCCTGTGTCGCAAAAATCGTATGCGTATTTGCCGCGTGATAACGACGGGCAAGAAGCTGGCTCTACGGCCACTAGGCGTGGGTTGTGTGTGCCTTTAAATTTATCTGCCGCATATGGTGCTATTAGGCCGCCAAGGTTGCTGCCACCGCCTGCGCAGCCAACAACAACGTCGGGGTAAAGGCCAAGCTTTTCAAATGCTATTTGGCACTCTAGGCCTATTACAGATTGATGCAATAGCACCTGATTTAAAACAGACCCTAAAACGTATCTTTTTTCGCCGCCGCTCTTGGCAGAGCTCTCTACAGCCTCTGAGATAGCACAGCCAAGGCTGCCAGTTGTGTTGGGGTTTTCTGCAAGTATTTTGCGCCCTGCCTCTGTTGTGTTAGACGGTGACGGTGTTATGCTTGCGTCAAAAACGCTCATGACAGCTTTGCGGAAAGGTTTTTGCTCGTAGCTGCACTTAACCATAAATACATCGCAAGTAAGGCCAAAGTAGCTGCATGCCTCGGACAAAGCCGTGCCCCATTGGCCAGCACCTGTCTCGGTAGTAACGCCTTTTAGGCCTTGCTCTTTAGCGTAGTATGCCTGTGCAATGGCACTGTTTAGCTTGTGGCTGCCAGAGGTGTTATTGCCCTCAAACTTGTAAAATATCTTTGCGGGTGTGCCAAGTGCCTTTTCAAGGCTGTAAGCGCGGCACAGTGGTGACGGGCGGTATATCTTGTACATCTCTTGTATTTCCTCAGGAATGTCAATGTACTCGCTCTGTGCGTCCATCTCTTGGCGTGCTAGCTCTTCGCAAAAAATGGGGTATAGCTCCTCGGTTTTTAGCGGCTCTAGCGTGCCGGGGTTTAATAGGGGGTCCGGTTGCTCCGGCATTACAGCGCGCAGGTTAAACCATTTTTTTGGCAATTCATCCTCTTGTAGATATAAGCGATGTGGTATTTTTTCATAAGTACTCATTGTCGTTTCTCCTTTTAAAGTAGTTGATGTACGCCCGCCGATTTAATATTGCAGAGCGCCGTTTGTACTTTCCCGATTGAAAGACTTAAAATAAAAAGACCTTTGTCACAGGAATTAATATCCTGGGACAAAGGTCTTGTAAAAACATCCTCTGCGGTACCACCCAAGTTGACATTGCAAAAGTGCAACGTCCGCTCTTTTTTATGTGCAAAAAATACACACACTTCCCTGATAACGGGTGAAGTCCCCGTGTCGGCTATTTGGCAACGAGTGCCGTTCGCCTTCCCCTCAAAAGCCCATTCGCCTTGCCGCTATCTGCTGCCTTTACACCGCCGGCAACTCTCTTTAAGACACACATGCATGGTTACTATTTCTTTTTCATAGGTTTGCGTTTTTAATTTTCTATATTATATATCGGTTTTTAACGTTTGTCAAGCAATAATTTAAAAAAATATTTGCAAGCCGACAAAAACTGCTGTTTTAATGCTGTCGGCTTGCAAATAATAAAAAATGATTTTATAGCGCTAAATATTATTAGTCCGCTGCGCTGTCAGACGATGCGTCATCGTCGGTTGGGGTGTTTGTTACGGGTATGCCTGTGGGCGCATCTTGTGCAAGGTACTCCTCAAATGTAAGGCCACTAGCAACAATTTTTTGTGCTTGGTCAACGCCTACATATCTGTAGTGCCAAGGCTCAAACGCAAAGCCGGTAATGCTCTCTTTGCCCTCTGGGTAGCGCAGTATAAACCCATAAGTTGCGGCGTTAGCGGCAAGCCATTTAGCCTCGTCTGTGTCTTTGTAGCTTGTGTCGTACGAGTTGTGAGACTCTGACATAATGTCTACGCCAAGGCCTAGGTTGTGCTCAGAAGTGCCTGGAGCTGCGGTGATTTGTGCGGCTGCTGCCTCTGCCTCTTCCTGTGTTTTGCCCGCTGCAATTTGCTGGTTAACTTGGTTGTCGTAGTTTGTTTTTTGACGGTCATACGTCCTGTATCCGCTGTGTACGTACAGCTCAAGGCCTGTGGCATTACCTGCATCTATCATGTCTTGCAAGGCCTCTTGTATTCTCGCATCAACAGGCACGCCGTCTACGTTTGCCGTAGTTACAGTAAATGTGGAGGCAAGCGCTGTGTCGCGGTTTACAAGTTCCATGTACCACTCGTCGCGTGGGATTGGATCTACAATAGGTGCGACAGGCTCAGACTCTACAGGTGTCTCAGGTGTGGTTGATTGCGATGTGGATGTAGGTGTCGATGTATCTTCCGAAGGAGCCGAGCCCTCGTTGTTTGAAAATAGGAAGAACAGTAGAACGCCAACTGCTGCTAGTATGACAACTGCAAGAATAATTAACAGCAAAGCGTTAGATTTTTTGCGAGGTGGCTCGTTGCCGTCATCGCCTTGGAAGTGGCCGTCAAAGGCTTCATCCGCCGGGGCATCGCCGTAATTATTTGCGCCAAAGTCAACCGATTGTGAGGAATTATCGTTTGACATCCAGTTGTCGTTTTGAGCTTGGTTGCCATCGCCAAATGCGCCGTTAAAAATGTCTTGGTTTGCGGCGTTTTCGTCAGCGCCACCGTATGCGTTGCCCATATTGCCAAGTGCAGAGTATGAGTCCTCGCTCTCAAATAGGCTCTCAAGGCTTTCTACATAGCTGTCTGTCTGTGGCTGCTCTGTAGGGGCATATTGCTCGCCGTATGCGCCTTGTGTAGCGTCTGTTGCAAAGTCATCTGCTGCATTGTTGTAAGCATAGTTGTCCTGTGGTTGCTCGTAAACAGGCTGTGCAGTCTCTGCGTCAAAGGCAAAGTCGCCCTGTGGCTGCTCGTAAACAGGCTGTGCAGTCTCTGCGCCAAAGGCAAAGTCGCCCTGTGGCTGCTCGTAAACAGGCTGTGCGGTGTCTGTATC
>CAYJBO010000003.1:14631-28140 GCA_964368295.1 uncultured Bacteroides sp. | reverse complement strand
TGCTCGTAAACAGGCTGTGCGGTGTCTGTATCAAAGGCAAAGTCACCTTGCGGCTGTTCGTAAACAGGCTGTGCATCGCCTATACCAAAATCGTTTTGTAAATCAATATTATACGCTGTATCGTTAATATTGTGTGCCGGCTCATCATCGATTACAGGCAGTGTATAGTCGCTGTTATCATAGTGCAGTCCGTCGTCGGCTTGTGGCTGTGATACAGGGAAAGCCGGCTGCTCTGCATATGCTAGCTGCGCATCCAGTGCGGCCTTTTCTGCGGCCGCAAGTGCCTCTGCCTGTGCCTGTGCTGCCGCCTCTGCCGCTCTTTGTGCGGCGGCTTTAGCCTCGGCCTCTGCCTGTGCTGCCTCTGCCGCTGTAATAACAACCGGCACCTGTGTTGCAGCTATTGCAGATATAGGCGAAGCGGATTTAACTATGCCAGAGCGCAACTCGTCTAGCGCAGAAGGGATAGGAGCGGGGAACACAGGTGTAAACTTGCGTTTTGGCACGTATGGCTCATCCTCGGGCTCTTGCTCTTGCACTATGGGCTCTTGTTCTGGCACTGCAATGTCAAAAGAGATATCTTCAGGCTCGTGCATGGTGTCGATTGACATGTCTGCGCCTTGTTGCATGCCTGCATCGGGCACTGTGCCAAAGGGCTCTGTATTAAAGTTGTTAGCCGCACCAAAATCAAATGCGTTGTCGCCATTAACTGTGCCGTCAACCGGCGCAAAATTGCCGTCTGGCTGTGCGTCCTCAAAAATATTAAAGTTGTCGGCCGCACCAAAATCAAACGCATTGTCGCCGCCTACTGTGCCGTTAACCGGCGCAAAATTGCCGTCTGGCTGTGCGTCCTCAAAAATATTAAAGTTGTCGGCCGCACCAAAATCAAACGCGTTGTCGCCGCCCGCTGTGCCATCAACCGGCGCAAAAAAGTCAACGGCAGGAGCATCTTGATAATTGTTAAAATTATCGGCAATGTCCAAATCACCGTTTGGGTTTACCTCGGGCGCATACTGCATGTTGGTGTCGTAATTTGTTTGTGGGGCACCCTGTGCATTGTAGTCGAAGTTATCGGCTACAGGTGCGCCGCCTGCGTAATAATCATTTGGCAAGCCTGCGTTGTTTTGAGGTGCGTCGTATATCGGTGCATTGCTCTGCCCGTCGTCTTGCATAAGCGCTGCAAAGCCGTTGGCCGCACTCTCCTCGTCGGAAAACATGTCAAGTATTGGCATACTATCTAAGTTGTCTAATTCCGATGAGACTTGTGGAGCTTGTTCATAATCTGAACCGCTATTTCTTCCACCTTTAAAAAAACTGTTTTTAGGCATGATGCCCTCCCCAAAATAAATTTGTGCCGCAAAACAGCAAAAGTTAACCAGTAGTAAAACACTGTTAAACTAATTGCTGCTTACAGTCAATTTATGTTGCGCATTTTGCGCATAATAACTGTGATATATAATAAAATATACGCTCGGTTATTAAAAAAGGTTTTAATTAATTTTTACTTAAAATAAAAAATTGCGAATAATCGAAAATTATAAAAGCAATAATAAAAACAATTTTAACGTTATGTGGTTTTACACACATATAAACGTATATATTTATACTTATAGTACATTTTACAATAAAAAATGTTTTTTTTCAATACTTATGCGGCATTTTTATGAAAAATATTGTATTCCAGGTAAAATAAGGGCGTTTAAATTAATGTTAACCGCCTTTTTTGCACTATTCAGAAAGAAGAATAAAGCGCAAGGCTTTAGAAATGCGCATTTTTAAGGCGCCGCAGGGCTAAAAAATAGCCGAAATTTGCCTTGCTAACACAGGCGCTCTGTTGCCGCCTTGGGTTTATTGTGCCCTAAAGTAAAGCCGTGCGTCTTAATACCCCGTCATAAACTGTACGTTTGCATCGTGGGAAACACTGCCGTGTGGCCAGTCGGCAAAATTTAGCTCTTCGGCAGGCACGGCTTGTGCGTTTTGCCTAAAGTATTCGTTTAGCAAATCGGCCGTGGCGTTTGTGTCGGCTACTTGCACGGCGTGGTTGCTGTTATAGTGCTGTGTGCTGTCGTACGTGGGCAGGGTGCACAGCATAATATTCTCTTTTGGCATGTCTGTGACACGCAGTGCAAGCAGTATGGCCTGCGCCACAGAGATGTCGGTGTTCATGTGCTCGGACACGACGGGCGCAAGCGTCAGCATCTCGGGTATAGAGGTTGCTTTTAGCCTGCTAAAAAGTGCGGCGTAAAAATAGCGCTGTGTCTCAAGCCTTGCTATGTCGCCTGTCGGTGTGCTCCTGTCACGCAGAAAAAACTCAAGCGAAGCGCCCGATAAGTTGTGCACGCCGGCAGGCAAGAAAGAGCCGTCGTGTTCCATGTCTACGGGCACATGCACGTTGATGCCGCCTAAAATGTCAACAATCTCGGTGAGCGAGTGCATATCCACGCACACGTATGCATCTATTGGCAGCTGCAACATGTCGCTCAAAGGCTGTGCGAGCGCATCTATCCTGTTTTCCTCGTCCGTTGCGTGCTTATAGAGTGCGTTTATCTTGCCGCTGCCGCCGGTGGGCAAGGCATCGCCCACAAAAAGATCCCTTGGCACTTGTAACATGTACATGCTGTTGCGCTCGTAGTCAATTTTAACGTACATTATCGTGTCGGCCTGGCCTATGGGGTCGCGCTGTACAAGCTCGGCATCGGACACGGTGTAGTCTATGCCTACAAAAAGCAGGCCTATCTCTTTTTTTTGTAGGCTTGCGTCTGTTGCAAGGCTTTGCGATATATTGCCCGACGTGCCTGTGTTTATTAAAGAATCGGCGTAGATGTAAAAGGCACCCAGGCAAATTGCAGCCATTGCAACCACCATAAAAAGAACCTTTAAAAGGCAACCGCCTAAAAAGCAACCGCAGCCTTTTTTTGTGCGCTTTTCTGCGCTGTCGTTGTAATTTTTCAATATAATTATCTCTTAATCGTCAAGTTTTAATACGGCCGTAAATGCCTCGCTAGGCACTTGAACCGTGCCTAATTGGCGCATTTTCTTTTTGCCTTCTTTTTGTTTTTCTAACAATTTTTTCTTACGTGTTATGTCGCCGCCGTAACATTTTGCAAGCACGTCTTTGCGCATTGCTCTAATTGTTTCCCTGGCTATAACCTTGCCGCCAATTGCCGCCTGTATAGGCACCTCAAACATCTGGCGCGGTATGTGCTCCTTTAGCTTTTCCGCAAGGCGGCGCCCTTTGGCGTATGCGCTGTCCGCATGCACTATCATAGATAGCGCGTCAATCATGTCACCATTTAAAAGTATGTCTAACTTGATGAGTTTAGACTCGCTAAAGCCCTTCATCTCGTAATCATAGCTGGCATACCCGCGGCTGCGGCTTTTTATTGCGTCAAAAAAGTCGTATACAATCTCGCCCAGTGGCAGCTCGTAGTGCAGGTCCACACGTGTCTCGTCCATGTACTTCATGTCTTTCATAACGCCACGCCTAGCCTGGCAAAGCTCCATCAAACTGCCGGTATACTCAGTAGGTGTGTATATGTGTGCGTCCACAAACGGCTCTTCGGCCTTTTGGATTTTTGCAGGGTCCGGGTAGTTTGTGGGGTTTTCGATAAGATGTACAGAGCCGTCCGTCAAAGTAATTCTGTACTCAACGCTCGGCGCTGTTGTTATTAAATCAAGGTCAAACTCACGCTCTAGGCGCTCTATAATAATCTCTAAATGCAAAAGGCCCAAAAAGCCGCACCTAAAGCCAAAGCCCAAAGCCACGCTGCTCTCGGGCTCATAGCTCAAAGAGGCATCGTTAAGCTGTAGTTTTTCTAGTGCATCTTTTAAGTCGGGGTACTTTGCGCCGTCGGCAGGGTATATGCCGCAAAAAACCATGGGAACAACGGCACGGTAGCCGGAAAGCGCCTCGGTCGTTGGGTTTTGTGCGCTTGTAACCGTGTCGCCAACACGTGTGTTTTCAAGCGTTTTTATAGAGGCTGTAAAGTAGCCTACATCGCCCGCCTTTAGCTCCGCACAAGGTGCAAGGTCTGTAGCGCCCATGTGGCCCACCTCAACAACGTTAAAAAGTGCGTCCGTCTGCATTAATTTTACGCTGTCGCCCACACGCAAAGAACCCTCAAAAATTCTCATGTAAACAACTACGCCTTTGTAGGAGTCGTAAACGGCGTCGAATATAAGCGCCTTTAGCGGTGCTGTCTCGTCGCCTTTTGGCGCCGGCACGTCACGCACAACTGCCTCGAGCACGTCCTCAATGCCAATGCCCATTTTTGCAGACACCTGTGGTGCATCAATACAGGGCAGGCCTATTACATCCTCTACCTCTGTAGCCACCCTGTCGGGCTGTGCGCCGGGCAGGTCTATTTTATTTATTACCGGCACAAGCTCAAGGTCGTGCTCTAGCGCAAGGTATGTGTTGGCAAGCGTTTGCGCTTCTATGCCTTGGCTTGCGTCCACAACAAGTATTGCGCCCTCGCAAGCGGCAAGGCTGCGGCTAACCTCATAGTTAAAGTCTACATGGCCCGGTGTGTCTATTAAATTAAGTGTGTAGGTCTCGCCGTCTTTTGCCTTGTACTGCATTGTAACGGCGCGCGCCTTTATTGTAATACCACGCTCTCGCTCAAGCTCCATATTGTCAAGAAGCTGTGCCTCCATGCGCCTTTCATCAACTGCCTTTGTGCTCTCAAGCAGCCTGTCTGCAAGCGTGGATTTGCCGTGGTCTATATGTGCTATAATGCAAAAATTGCGTATGTGTCTGTCTGCCAAAATTGCCCCTCCGTAACATTTTAAAAAGTGTGCTGTCTAATTTTTTATAAATCAATATATTATAACATAAAACACCTGTGTTTACAATTGTAGATTTATTAAATGCCTACCCATGGCCAAACGTTTTGCGCTTTTTTAATAAATTGCGCCATAAAAAGCATATTTTTGGCTGTAATTTACCGTAATTTACACGGTGATTGAAGCGTATTTGCCGCACATTGTACACATGTTTGAGTATTATTCAAGGTTGATACTCATAAACATTTATGGTATAATAATTTGACATGGTTTAAAAATTTATCGTTGGGATGGTACTGTATGAACACAGTTGCAAACATAATTTTGCGCATATTGCTTGTTGTAATAATTGCGCTGGCTATTGTTACAGGCGTTTTAGCTTACACCTATTACTCGGTGGACGAGAGCGCTGTGCCGGAGATAGCGGTAACGTTAAACGGGGCAGAGCTTGCAAGGCAGCCTAACGCTTGGTACACGCCTGTATTTGGCGGCAATTTGTACAAAGAATATTTGTCTGAGACAAAAATAAATGAGTTTTCTTTAAACATAGATTATGCAGAAATTACTGTAGGTGCGCCTGAAGAACTAGCTGTAAACATTGAGCTTTTAACGCCGTCGGGCGAGGCAGTAACAGCAGAGGGGCAAACGGGCACATGGCGCTACGTGCCGCAAGAAAACGGCGAGTACACCTACACCATAAAGGTGGCAGAAGAGTACGTTAAGGGCGAGCAATATGGCGAGTGGGTATACGCAGGCTCGGTAAATGTAAACGTAAAGCCCGAGATAACAATATCGTCTACAACGGCCTTGCAGGGCGATATTTTATTTGTTGAGGTTACCGGCGTAGGCGAGCTGCCGGAGCCGGCAATGCAACAAAACATAGGCTTTGCGCAGTTTGTAAAAGTAAATAACAGCTATGTGGCACAAATAGGCGTGGCGCATGACACGGCGCCCGGCAACTATGCAATAGCCGTGCAGTGTGGCGATTTAAGCCTAGCGGAGACAGTGGTTGTGTCGGAGACGGCGTTTGGCGTGCAAAACATGACTATAACAGGCTCGGCGGCCTCGACTATGAACACACAGGCGATAGATGAGTACAACAACGTTGTGTACTCGCTGTTTGAGACGGCAGACGAAACAATATATTGGCAGGGTGCGTTTGCGTTGCCTGTTGACGAAAACATAAAAAATACCGAGTACGGTATTTACCGCTACACAAATGGATCTTCAACGGCAAGGCGGCACGTTGGCATCGATTACGACGGCGAGATTGGCGACAATGTATATGCCTCAAACAACGGGCGTGTTGTGTATGCCGACTTTTTAGAGGTTACCGGATACACTGTTGTAATTGAGCATGGCGGCGGGCTAAAAAGCTACAATTATCACTTGGATTCAATAAGCTGTGCTGTGGGCGACATGGTTAGCACTGGCGACGTAATAGGCGCACTTGGCACAACGGGTTACTCCACGGGCGCACACCTGCATTTTGAGGTGCGCATCGGCCGCAACCCTGTTAATCCGGAGCCGCTTATAGAGGGCACTTCGGCAATTTTTGCACTGCAATAACCGGGTGGCGGCAATGCAAACACTAAGACAAAGGAGGCAGAATTGTGTCTAATAAAAAAGGCAATGACAATATAGAAAAGAACACAACTGTCAACAAAAATAACGGCGAGAAAAAAACCAAACGCAAAGAGCGCTTAAAAAACTTAGCGCTTGGCATGCAAAGGGCGGGCAACGAGGCCGCTATTATTAAAGCGCGCGGAAGTGACGGCCTTTTTGTGGGGCTTATTATTAACGCAATAGGACAAGCGCTGTACGAGATAGGCTTTCAGGCAGAGTATTTTTTTGTTAAGCTATGGCGCTTTATAGCGGCATTTTTTAAACAGCTTTGGTTTGTTGTAGTTGCGGTTGTGCGCAGCATGCTCTCGCCGCTCACTATATTTTTTAAGGGCATTTTTCGTGATTTGACACAGCCGTTTGTGCACTTTTTTGTGGGGCTGTTTACGGGCGCAAGTGCATTTTTTGGTGCGCTTTTTAAGGGCAAAAACCCATTTAAGGCAGTTGCAAGGTTGCTTAAAAGCTCTAAGGAAGAGGGCAAAACTGTCTTTCTCAGGGCGCTGAGTTATTTGCTTCCCCTTGGGGCGGCGGCCATATTTGCGTTTACATTTTTAGTAATGTTTGCAAATCCTTTTTCGCTTGCCGTTTACAGCAATGGCGAGTTTATTGGGTATATAGAGAGCGACACTGTTTGGGACAACGCAGAGCGCAGGGTGGAAAGCCGTGTTAAGGCCATAAGCGCAGACCAAACTTTAGAGCTTGCTCCCTCGTTTGAAATAGCGTCTGTGGACGTGGCCTCTCGCCTTAGCGCAACACAATTAACAGATAGCATTATTGATAAATCGCCGGAGCAAATAACACAGGCGACGGGCATTTATGTAAACGATGTGCTTGTAAGCGTGTGCGTAGAGGGCGATGACTTGCGCAGCCTTTTAGACACGGCCATTGCAATTGCCACACCGGCAGACGACCCATCGGCGCGCGTTAGCTTTATAAACGATGTTGTGACAGAGGATGGTCTTTACTATACGGAGTCGCTGTCTACATTTGCGCAGACGGAAAGCGTTTTAAATGCAAACAACTACTTGCAAACTGTAATAACAGTAACGCAAGTGCGCGATGTTGAAGTGGCGTACACCGAGATTGAAGAGGAGAGCAGCAACTACGCAAAAGGTGTAACGGCTGTAAAACAGTACGGTGTAAACGGCACAAACCGCCTGACAGAAGACGTAACCTACGTTAGCGGTGTTGAAATAGCACGCACGGTGCTGTCGGAAGAAGTTATAAAAGAGCCAACGCCGAAAATTACGTACGTTGGCACGGCCGAGAGCGCCGGAGGCTCTTACGATGGTGACATACAACTGGGTACGGGGCAATTTGTATGGCCTGTACCGGGCTACACATATGTATCAAGCGAATTTGGCGAGCGCATACCGCCACACAGGGGAATTGACATAGCCGCACCGTATGGCACGCCAATCTATGCTATCGATTCCGGTACTGTTGTGGAATCCACATGGCACGGGAGCTGGGGTTATTATATTCTTATAAACCACGGCAACGGCATGACAACAAGGTATTGCCATGCATCTGCACTTTATGCAACCGTTGGCACAAACGTTGCCGCCGGCACACACATTGCAGACGTTGGCAACACAGGCACATCTTACGGCAATCACTTGCACTTAGAGGTTGAGGTAAACGGTGGACTTGTAAACGCACGTAATTACATTGTGGAGCCGGGTTGATTTTGACAAAAATTTTCGGTATATAAGACAGATATGTGATAATAATAAAAATTTAGAGTTATTACATTTATGAAAGAAAAAATACAGGTGATTTATGTATTGTACAATGCACGATGACAACATAAAAAATATTTGCGACTATTTTTCTCAAGGGGAGAAAGATGTAAAGCGCCTAGGCGTAGAGATAGAGCACTTTGTGTGCGATAAAGACGAAAAACCTGCGCCGTATGATGTAATTTGCGGTTTGATTAACAAAGTGCACGCAGAGTGTGGCGGCGAGATTATTTACGGCGATGGGCATGTTGTAGGTATGCTTTTTAACGATTATAACATTACCCTAGAGCCGGCATGCCAGCTTGAAATAAGCATAAACCCAATGGACGACATTGCGCAAATTGAGAGCACATACGCTGAATTTTTAAGCGTTTGGGAGCCGAGGCTGGCGCAGGTAGGCTACAGGTTTATAAATAAGGGCTTGCACCCGCTTGTGGAGAGCGGCCAAATGCACCCTAGCGAGTTTGCACTTATTGCAAAAAAGCGCTATGAATTTATGAATGCACACTTTGAAAAGACGGGCAAGTACGGCAAGTATATGATGCGTGCCACAGCCTCTACACAGGTTTCTATCGACTATAAAAGCGAAGAGGATGCAATGGCAAAGCTGCGCCTTTTGCAGATATTGTCGCCGCTTTTTGCGCTTATTTGCGAGAGCAAAAGCGACCTTGCCCCGAGCGGCGAGTTTAAAAAGCACCTGTTACGCACGCAGATTTGGAACAGCGTAGACAACGAGCGCTGTGGGTATGTTGGCGGCAGCATTGGCGGCGCATACACTTATAAAGACTATGCAAAGCACATTTACACAAAGCCAATTATTTGTATGTCGGACGGTGGCAACACTGTTTTTATGGGCGACAAAGCGGCAAAGGACTACTGCAAATGCGGTGCCACTTTGCCAATAGGGCATGTTAGCTCAATGTTTTTCCCAAATGTGCGCCTAAAGCAGTACCTTGAGATACGCGCGGCAGACAGCATGTCGGCACAAAAAATTATGGGGTTTGCGGCACTTGTAAAAGGGCTGATGTACAGTGATAAATCGCTTGAAAAGTTGACGCAGATGTTTGAAAATGTAACGGATGAGGCTGTGATTTTAGCGGCGGAAGAGGCTATTTTTGACAGCGGTTACAGCGCACAGGTGTACGGCACTGTGGCAGAAGAGCTACTTTTTAGCTTGTTTGAAATTGCCAGAGACGCCTTGAAGAGCGAAGAGATAAAGTATTTAAACGGCCTAATTACACTGCCGTTAATTTTGCTACACTACCAAAAAATTGTAAAAAAAGACATAGGAGCGCATATAAAAAGCGCAAAAGACGCAAAAAGCTATATTGCAGACTCCACTGCTAAGTATAAAAACCGTGTGGTGCGCGCTATGTACCTGCCAAAAATATTTACTCAGGATGAGGTGGATTTTTTTGCAGGGCTCATAAAAGAGCTGTACGAAATTTTTGGCATTGTCATGGACAATTTTGTAAAAGACGAGGATTACAGGGCGCTGTTTGGCTTTGACGAGAGGCTGAAAGAGCTTATACTTCGGCCAAATGTTTACAGCAGTTATGTGCCAATTTCTCGCATTGATGTGTTTTACGACGAGCAGGTTGGCGAGTTTAAATTTTGCGAGTTTAACACAGACGGCGCCAGCGCAATGAACGAGGACAGG
Source organism: uncultured Bacteroides sp. (assembly GCA_964368295.1). Lineage (GTDB taxonomy): Bacteria > Bacillota > Clostridia > Oscillospirales > Ruminococcaceae > Ruthenibacterium. The sequence goes on along the minus strand of CAYJBO010000003.1, from coordinate 18,333 downwards.
GAGCTTAACATTGCGCTAAAGCTTACAGATGCGTATAAAGAGTTTGCAAAAAGCTATGAGGTAACTACGTTTGAGCTGTTTGACAGCTGGGTTGACACTTTTGTTGAAATATACGAGGAATACGCAAAAAAATATGGCAGGCCGGCAGTGCCAAACGTTGCCATTGTAGACTTTTTAGACATAGGCACAGTAAATGAATTTGAGATATTTAAGCAGCGCTTTATGGCAAAGGGCATTAACACGGTTGTGTGCGATATAAGGGACTTGACGTTTGACGGCAAGGTGTGCAAGGCAAAGGATGGCACGCCTATTGACGCAATTTACCGCAGGGCCGTAACTACCGATATTATGAAGCATTATGACGAAGTTACGCCGCTTTTAGACGCCGTGCGCGCAAATAGTGTGTGCCTTGTGGGCGACTTTAAAACGCAGATTGTGCACAATAAAATTTTGTATAAAATTTTGCATATGGAACAGACCCTTCGCCTGTTAAACTCTAGACAGCGCAACTTTATTGCATCACACGTGCCGTATACGGTGTCATTGACGAGCGAGCTGTTTGCAAGCAACAAAAAACTTGCAAGCGATGTGCGCGAAAATAAAGACAACTGGATTATAAAACCGGAGGACTCTTACGGCTCTTACGGTGTGCACGCAGGGGTTGAGGGCAGCGAGGACGAGTGGCATAAATTTGTGGATGAGTGCATGGATAAAGGCTACATTTTACAGCAGTTTTGTAACCCGTACCGCACACAAAATATCGATTTAACGCACGATAATGAGGACGACATAAAGTGGTACGACACGGCAAATCTGACGGGCCTTTTTGTGTACGACAACAAGCTCTGCGGACTCTATTCTAGGATATCTTACGATAAAATGATATCTACCCAGTACAATGAAATGACGCTGCCAACAATAGTTGCAAAGCCTATTTTTGGCGGTGACAAGTAATTTTTAGCGATGTACTGACTAGGGTTAGCGGCGGCTATTGCCCTGTAAATTTATAGGCGACATTATTGTTTTATTTGACAAATTTTGTAAAATTACCGCATGCACAACGGTTTTTTTGCAACGCAAAGCAAACGTTTTGCACTAATTTTTGTAAAGGTAACTTTGGGGGCGGCCCCAATATAAAGGTGTCTTGGCAATGCGCTTATTGATAGATAAAATTGTAATTGATGAAATATTTAAAAAGCTGGGACTTGTATATGAGGTCGTTGCCGAGATTGAGATGGAAAAGCACAAATTTGTGCACACAGAAAGCGGCAATTTCTACATTAAAAGTTGTGACGATGCCGAGCCGACGCAAGCGATAATTGTCCGCATGGACGACGATAATTTGTGGCAGCTTGACAAGTTTCAAAGCTGCCTGATATATACTAAAAAATACGCCTGTGTGTGCAAAAACAGCAAAGAGCTAAGTTTTGAGACGGACAAAGATTGCGAGGACTGCTTTTTTGCTTATTTTGACAGACAGTCGGGCTGCTTTGACAAAAGCGATGAGAGCAACACAATAGGCAAGGTTATAGATGAAAAAAACGACGAGGACTGGCAGAGTGAGGACAGTTGCAACGACGAGCTGTTCAATGTCTTTAAAGAGAATATAGACTACTGCGTGGAGTCCGAGTACAGCTCTAGCTTTTCTAAAACATTGCGCCGCAAATGCCTTGGCAAAATAAGCCTTATAATAAACGACACAGCCGGCACCGGCGAGATTTATGTGCAAGATGCAATAGTGTGTGCAGTTAAGCACGACACAGGGTTTTGTGTGCTTGAGATATTTGTTTACAACTGCTGTATAGGCGGCAATAAACTTTTAAATTACTACTGTGGCGAGCAGCTCGGCTACCTTTACAGGGGCGAAAAATTAACATGTGCCGAGCTTATGGAGCGCTGCGGCATGGTAAAATACGGCCAAAAGCGCAGCATGGTGTTTGCGTACGGCGATGTGAGCGACACCGAGATAATAAATGCGCTTGCAAACGAGGAGTTCCCCATGGGCAAAATAGGCGGGGACTTTGAGCGCAAGGTTATGCACGAAAACATAGCACAGTATGACACGGCAAGGGTTTATGTGTCTGTTGTAACTATGATAGAGGTGTGCAAAACCATTACAACGTGTGTGGAAGAGCGCATATCTTACCACGCTATTGAGATATTTTTTGTAGAACTATTACTGCTGCAAGATGCGGCGATAGACAAAGTGTACATAGATTTGCGCAGCGACAACGTGATAGACAGCGAGGAAAAAGTAAACAAAGTGGCCGAAAAGTACGAGCAGATAAGCTTTGACATGGCGCAGGCATCTGCCTTTGCAAATTACGAGCAGTTTAATTTTCCTACCGTGCGTATTTCTGCAAAAAATGTTGTAAAAAACTTTGGCATTGAGTATGTCTTTGAAAAGTACGAGGCAAATAAAGAGCTGCTCGCATCTATGATACAATCTAATAAGCGCAAAATTGAGGCAAGGCAAGAAAAAATAAAAAATTACTTCTTGTTTTTGCTGTCGGCAATAGCAACGGTGGGCACAATAGGGCAGATGATACACTCGATTTATCAAGATTTACAGGGCGGCGTGCAGAGCTATACGGCATCTTTGGCAATAGTGTTTTTTGCGTACTGCATGTACCGCTTGCTTGTAATACTCGGTAAAATTAATAAGAAAGAGCCGTAATTTACGGTAGAACGGAGCGTTTTATGTCTTGCAAGAGAAAGAGTGTTTACTTTGGCGTAGCAGAGACTAAAATGAACGAGAGCGTGGGCAATATACCAAGGCAACTTTTTAGGCAAGAAGAGGACTGGACGTGCTCTTTGGCGTGCCTGCGCACAATGATATCGGGCACAGGCGCAGAGGTTTTGCCGGAGCTAGAGTACGTAAAAAAATATAACATGCAGCCGGGGCCGTATTACTCAAAGGACATAAAGGCCTGTGATATGCTTTGTGATTTTGACGTGGTTTACGGGTGCGATACGCCGAAAATAACACTTGACGACATTATAAAAATGCTGGACGGTGGCTATTACATAATGCTCGAGAGCATGGTTAATTACTCGCACTGGATGGTACTTATGGCATACCTTACAGTTGACACGGGCGATGGGCTTGAAGGCTATAAACTGCTGTTTTTTGAGCCGTATTATAACGAGGTGCGCCTTATTAACGCAGACGAATTTATAGGCGTGTGGAGAGATGGCTCTTACGAGACATCAAGGGTAGAAAGAGACTTTATAGCGTTAAAATTAAAACAGTAACGCTAAGATAAGGCAATTAAATTAATAGGAGTGGACGTTTTGAGCAGTTTGCTTATACTTGGTGCAGGGGGCCTTGGCGCAATGGTGGGAGAGGTAGCCGTTGCAACCGGAAAATACAATAAAATATGCTACTTAGACGATGCGATACGCGACGAAAATGTAGTGGGCTCTTGCAGTGATTACGACGATTTAACCGATAAATTTGACGATGCGATAGCGGCCTTTGGCAACAATAGGCTGCGCTTATTGTGGACAAAAAGGCTGGTGGAGGCGGGCTATAATGTGCCCAGCCTTGTGCACCCTACCGCAATAATTAGCCCTAGCGCTTCGCTTGGTACGGGCAACTTAATTTTGCACGGCGCTATAATTAATACGGGCACAAAAACGGGCATGGCTTGCCTTGTAAACAGCGGCTCGCTAATAGACCATAACTGCGTTTTAGGCGAC
>CAYJBO010000003.1:0-14621 GCA_964368295.1 uncultured Bacteroides sp. | reverse complement strand
GGCATGTAAATTTACACACTACAATCAGGGCTTGGTGTACACTTTCGGAGCTAGAGCGCACCGAGACGGGCGAGACTATTTTTTCGACGCGGCGCAAAATTGACGGCGTGAACGACATAAATTTAGAGGATGCGCTTTTTGCATTTAAAATAGGCGGCTTGGCAAAGTATGTAAAGCCGTTTGGCTCGGGGCATATTAACGACACCTTTGCGGTTTATGTTGACAAAGACGGCGAAGAGGTGCCGCGCTACGTGTTGCAACGCATTAACACGGCCGTGTTTAAAAACCCTTACGATGTTATGGATAACATATTTGGCGTAACTGAATTTTTGCGCCGTAGCGTTATAAAACGTGGGGGAGAGGCCGACAGAGAATCTTTAAACTACCTAAAAACAAGCGATGGGCACTACTATTATGAGGACACTGAGGAGAGCGCTTGGCGCTGTTATAACTTTATAGATAAGTCCGTTTGCATAAACGAGGTTAGAGACCCGCAAGATTTTTACAATGCAGGCAAATGCTTTGGTAATTTTTTGTGCTCTTTGGCAGACTACCCGGCAGACACCTTGCACGAGACTATTGAGAAATTCCACGACACACGCAATAGATATGCACAGCTTATGCGCTCCATTGAGAGGGACGTTATGGAGCGTGGCATAACATGTGTGGAGCAAATAGACTTTGCCCTAGAGCGCGAGCGAGACTGCCATGTGCTTATGGATTTACTGGAGGATGGCAAATTGCCGCTGCGTGTAACGCACAACGACACAAAGATAAACAACATTTTGTTTGACGAGCAGACGGGCAACACCCTGTGTGTAATTGACCTTGACACAATAATGCCGGGCCTTGCACTAAACGATTTTGGCGACTCTATACGCTTTGCCGCAAATGATAGCGCAGAGGACGAGCCCGACCTTGCAAAAGTTAACTTTGACATAGGGCTTTTTGAGGTTTTTGCAAAGGGTTACTTAGAGGCGGCAGGCGGCATATTGACAAGCACCGAAAAACAGTACCTGCCTTGGGGCGCAAGGCTTATGACGCTGGAGTGCGGCATGAGATTTTTGGCAGATTATTTGCAGGGAGACACATATTTTAAAGTGTCGCACCCATTGCAAAACCTGCACAGGGCAAAGACACAGTTTAAGCTTGTAAGCGACATGGAGAGCTGTTTTGATGAGATGTGCGAAATTGTAAAAAAATACAGCTGATTATTTTAAACTTATAAGCTGATATATATAGATAGAAAAGTAGATGTATTTGCGCAAGATTAGCATATAAAAAGGCGGCAATGTGAGTTTTCACATTGCCGCCTTTAAGTTGTGTGGCTTTAGCGCGTTATATAATGCGCATTAAATTGACTGCATAACGTTAAAAATAGTTAGTTGCGCCGCCTGTTAAGACATCAGCTTGCAGATGCTGTTAGCATATGCTACGGGGTCCTCAATGGCAAGCCCCTCAATAAGCCTTGCCTGCTGATACAAAATTTCCGTATAGCTTGCTAGTTTCTCTGTGTCTTTGCTCTCAAAAGCGCTGTTTAGCGCTGCAAAAATCTCATGGTCGCCGTTTATTTCAAGCACTTTTTCGCTCTTCATGCTTTGGTTTGCGCCCGGCATGTTGCTAAGCACTTTTTCCATCTCTATGGACATTGCGCCAACGCTTGTAAGGCACACGGGGTGGCTTTTTAGCCTTTGAGATACACATATTTCGCTAACTTTGTCGCCGAGAGACTCTTTCATCGCGGCAAACAAATCTTTATTTTGCTCGTTCTTCTCTTTTGCTTTTTCCTTTTCCTCTTCGCTGTCAAGGCCAAGGTCTGCACCGGATACGTTTTTAAACTCTTTTTCCTCGTCCTTTTTGCCGTACCTATTTAGCACTTGCAATACAAACTCGTCAACTTCCTCTGTCAAATAAAGCAGGTCAAAGCCTTTGTCTACAACTCTCTCTGCGGCCGGCAGTTTTTCAAGTTTTTGCGTGCTCTCGCCGGAGGCGTAGTAAATGTACTTTTGTTCCTCGGGCATTTTTTCAACATACTCTGCCAGCGTTACTAGCTTTTGCTCTTTTGCACTGTAAAACAGCAGTAAATCTTGCAATGCCTCTTTGTTCATGCCGTACATTGCATAGCAGCCCATCTTTAATTGTAAGCCAAACTGTTTAAAAAACTCATCGTAGGCCTCTCTGTCGTTTTTAAGCCATGCGGTTAGCTCGTTTTTAATTTTGCGCTCAAGCGATTGTCGTATTGTCTTTAATTGGCTGTCGTGTTGCAACATCTCGCGGCTGATGTTAAGGCTTAAATCTTGGCTGTCCACAAGGCCCTTTACAAAGCTGAAGTGGTCGGGCAATAAATCGGAGCATTTCTCCATTATTAAAACGCCGCTTGCATAAAGTTGCAGGCCTTTTTCGTACTCTTTTGTGTAAAAATCAAACGGTGCGCCAGACGGTATAAACATTAGCGAGTTGTAAGTTGCAGCGCCCTCGGTTTTGCTTGTTATTACTTTTGAGGGGTCCTTAAAATCTGCAAATTTGTCCTTGTAAAACTGTGCGTACTCCTCGTGCGTAACTTCGCTCTTTGCACGCTTCCATATAGGCACCATGCTGTTTAGTGTCTCGTCTTCAAAATAAATCTCGCGCTCGGGGTTCTCGGCGTCTGTTCCCTCTTTTTCACGGCTCTTCTCGGCCATCATTTTAATGGGGTACCTAATATAATCGCTGTATTTTTTAACTATGCTGCGCAGGCGGTAGTCGTTTAAAAACTCGTCGTAGTTCTCCTCGCCCTCGTTTTCTTTTATAACAAGGATAATCTGCGTGCCAACGCTGTCTTTATCGCAAGGCTCTATGGTAAAGCCGTCCGCTCCTGACGACTCCCACTGCCATGCCTCGCTTGCGCCAAACGCGCGCGAGCTTACAAGCACTTTAGATGCAACCATAAATGCAGAGTAAAAACCAACGCCAAACTGGCCTATTATATCAACAGCCTCGCTGCCTGCATTTGTCTTTTTAAAGTCTAAACTGCCGCTTTTTGCAATTACGCCAAGGTTGTTTTCAAGCTCTTCTTTCGTCATGCCTATGCCGTTGTCTGTAATTGTAATTGTGCGCTCGTCTTTGTCTACGTCAAGCCTTATAACATAGTCTGACTGTTTTGTTGTAACACTGTCGTCTGTAAGGCTCTTAAAATAAAGCTTGTCAATGGCATCGCTTGCGTTGCTTATAATCTCGCGTAAAAATATCTCTTTGTGGGTATAAATAGAGTTAATCATCAAATCCAAAAGACGCTTGGATTCTGCTTTAAACTTCCTTTTTGCCATAAGTTTCTGCCTCCGAATTTATATTAATTGGCACTCTTAGTGTGTGAGTGCTAATTAATAATACACTATATTAAGATAAACTGCAATACAAAAATAAAAAATTAAAAAATCGTTTACATTTTATATTAATTTGCTTAACATTTTTTGCACAAAAGTGCACGATAATTACATTTTATGCACCCTAACTCGTTGTGCTTTTTACATGTTTGTGGTATAATAAAATGAATATCGCCTATTGCAAAGGAGCGTGAACATGCGTATTTTAGGCATAGACCCCGGCTATGCAATAGTTGGGTTTGGCGCTGTAGACTATGACAAAAATAGTTTTACACCCGTGCAGTACGGCGCAATCAAAACAAACTCTCACACGCTGTTTGAGGATAGACTGCTTGAGATATATGACGATTTAACCGAACTTTTAAAGGTTATCCGCCCCGATGCACTGTCGTGCGAGACCTTGTTTTTTACAAGCAACCAAAAAACGGCAATGGCTGTTGCCCAGGCGCGCGGTGTTATTTTATTGGCCGCACGTATGGCGCATGTACCTGTTTTTGAATACACGCCAATGCAGGTAAAACAAAGCGTAACAGGCTACGGCAAGGCCACAAAAAAGCAGGTGCAAGAGCTTACACGCACTATATTGCGCCTGCAAAGCGTGCCAAAGCCGGACGATGCCGCAGACGCACTTGCGCTTGCAATTTGCCACGCTTACAGCCATCGCTCACAGCAATACGGCATAGCCCCAACAAAGCGTCAGCAACAGGGGTACTATTAATTTTTGTCGGCGCTAAAAACATTTAGCTTAAAAGCCGTGTAAAGTTAAGTTTTTTTACATTGCTTGCGCCTTTTTTATCTCGGCGCATTATCAATAAAAATTTTTGCAAAAACAATACCTGCAAACCGAGCATATAAAATAAAACTAATTAAATAGAGGGAAATTTATGATTTACTGCCTTACCGGAAAAATAGTGGAAAAAAGCCTCGACAGCGCAGTTATAGACTGTGGCGGTGTTGGCTATCTCGTGTCGGTGCCAGCGTCTACATCTGCGGCCCTTGCCGCAGTAGGGCAAAACACTACGGTGTACACTGTTATGCACACGAGCGAAAACGATATTTCCCTATATGGGTTTAGCGACACCGAGACGAGGTCGATGTTTATAATGCTAACAAGCGTGTCGGGCGTTGGGCCAAAGGCCGGCCTTGCAATAGTAAGTGCGCTTAAATGCTCGCAGATAGTAATGGCAATCTCTGCGGGTGACCACAAGACATTTACAGCGGCAAACGGCGTTGGACCAAAACTGGCACAGCGAATTGTGCTAGAGCTTAAAGACAAGGTTGGCAAGGGCCTTGTGGATACCTCGGGCGCGACGATAGCCGTTGCAAGCGCACAGGCAAGCGGCAGTGCACAGGCTATGGCGGCTTTGCTTGGCCTTGGCTACACAGCCGCAGAGGCGGCGGCCGCACTTGCAGACATAGACCCAACATTGCCCACGGCAGAGATGATACGCCTGGCACTGCAAAACATAGGCAAAAGGAGATAGGTAATGGCTATTGAGAGCGTAGACATAATAAGGGGCGAGAGCGAGGACGACGAGAGGCTTATAAGTGCAAATGTGCACGAGGAGGACATGGACGCCGAGTCGTCTTTGCGCCCAAAAACGCTTGGCGACTATATAGGCCAAGAGCGTGTAAAAGAAAATTTAAAGGTGTTTTTACAGGCGGCAAAACTGCGTGGAGAGCCGCTTGACCACCTGTTGCTATACGGCCCACCGGGGCTTGGTAAAACAACGCTTGCGTGCATTGTAGCGCGTGAGATGGGTGTGCAAATACGCATAACGTCGGGCCCGGCGATAGAAAAACCCGGCGATTTAGCAGCGCTTTTAACTAATCTACAAGAGGGCGACGTGCTTTTTATAGACGAAATCCATCGCCTTTCACGTCAGGTAGAAGAGGTGCTTTACCCGGCACTTGAGGATTTTGCCCTAGACATTATGATTGGAAAAGGCCCCTCGGCGCAGAGCATACGCATAAACTTACCACGCTTTACGCTCGTGGGCGCAACAACACGCGCGGGCCAGCTAACAAGCCCCCTTAGGGACAGGTTTGGCGTGCTTTTAAAGCTAGAACTTTACACACCGCCGGAGCTTACACAGATTATTAGGCGCAGTGCGGGCATTTTAGCAGTGCCATGCACGCAAGAGGGCGCATTAAAAATGGCGCAGTGCTCACGTGGGACACCGCGTGTTGCAAATAGGCTGTTGCGCCGTGTGCGAGACTTTGCTATAGTGCTGGGCGATGGGGAGATTACAAAGACTGCGGCGCAGGAGGCCTTGCAAAGGCTTAACATAGACGATGCAGGCCTTGACGAGCTTGACCGCAGTGTGCTTAGGGCTATAATTGAGATGTACGGCGGCGGACCTGTTGGCCTTGAAACCCTTGCGGCGGCGCTTGGCGAGGAGGCTGTTACGCTAGAGGACGTGTGCGAGCCGTACTTGATGCAACAGGGCTACCTTACACGCACGCCAAGAGGGCGCTGTGTAACCGTTTTTGCGTACGACAGGCTCGGCTTAAAAAGGCCGTCGGAGCAAAACGCATCATCGGCGCAAAAAAATATCGAACAGCAAAGCTTTTTTCAATCACTGCAGGGCGATGAATAGTCCGGAATGTCTATTGGATTGGCTAAGAGAATAACACCGCCATATGGGCAAATCAGGCGTTTTATGGCGGGCTCTATTTTAATCTAATTGGCTAAAAATACATAAAGCTACCTTGCACGCATAAACTTAAAATAAGGCAAATAAAATACTAAGACCACTTGTTGCTATGCGACATTTTGTGGCAGAACGGAGCAATGAATTATGGGTAAACTATTTGGTACAGACGGCGTTAGGGGCATTGCCGGCAAAGATTTATCTACAGAGCTTGCAATGCAAATTGGCAGGGCGTCTGCGGCTGTATTGGCCGGCAAAACAAAGCACCGTCCGCATTTTATTATAGGCAAAGACACACGCATCTCGGGGGATATGCTTGAGAGTGCGCTTGCTGCAGGCCTTTGCAGTGTGGGTGCAAACGTAACGCTTTTGGGCGTTGTGCCAACGCCGGCCGTTGCATATCTTGTGCGCAAATACGGCGCAGACGCAGGCGTTGTCATATCTGCTTCGCACAATCCTGTTGAGTACAACGGCATAAAGCTATTTGGCTCCGAGGGCTACAAATTGCCGGACGATGTGGAGTTTGAAATTGAGCGTCACATCCAAAACGGCGGCAGTGAAATAAGCCTTAGCATGGGCCCGGATGTGGGCAAAGTTAGCTTTTTAGGCAATGCGGCGGACGACTATGCGCAATATTTAAAAAGCACAATAGATGCAGATTTGTCGGGCCTTAACATAGCAATTGACTGCGCAAACGGCGCGGCTTTTGAGATTGCCCCAAAAGTGTTTGAAAAATTGGGCGCAAAGTGCACATTTTTAGGGCACGAGCCAAGCGGCTTAAACATAAACGAGGGCTGTGGCTCTACACATCTTGACAAGCTTGCAAAATTTGTTGTAGAAAACAAGCTTGACTGCGGCATAGCTTTTGACGGTGATGCCGACAGATGCCTTGCAATTGATGAAAAGGGTGCGGAGATTGACGGCGACAAAATAATTGCGATACTTGCAAAACAAATGCAAGACGACGGCTGCCTTGCACAGGACACCGCCGTTGTAACTGTTATGAGCAACCTAGGCTTTATGGAGTACATGAGAGAAAACAAAATTAACACGGCAACAACCGCCGTTGGCGACAGATATGTGCTTGAGGAGATGCGTGAAAAAGGCTACACCCTCGGCGGCGAGCAGAGCGGGCACGTAATATTGCTAGACTACTCCACAACGGGCGATGGCGAGCTTACGGCAGGTATGTTACTGCGTGCTTTGGCAAATAAAAAGTGCAAGATGAGCGAGCTTAACAGCGTTTATAAAAAGTTTCCTCAGGTTATAGTAAACGTTACCGCAACAGCGGAGGAGAAGGCGATGTACAAAGAGGACGAGTACATTGAGGGCTTTATAGAGGGCCAGCAACAGAGCCTTATGGGCCAAGGCCGTGTGCTTGTGCGCGCCAGCGGCACAGAGCCGCTTATCCGTGTTATGGTAGAGGGCAAAGACGAGGCGGCAATTGCCACAGCGGCAGAGCGCATAAGTGCAAAAATTGTTGAGCGCATCAAGCGCAAATAGCCACAGTTAAAATAAAATTTTAGCGCCACTTTGCGTTGCGCTGGTGCACGTAAAAAATATCAATATTAACTTAAAAAGCAAAGGACACGTATGAGAGTATCTGAAAACTGGATTGACTATGAGCTTATAGACGCAACCGATGGCATGCGCCTTGAGCGATGGAAAGACATTATACTTATAAGGCCGGACCCACAAGTTGTTTGGAAAACACCAAAGGCAAACGCCTTATGGCACCGTGCGCACGCGGTGTACATGCGCTCTTCCGAGGGCGGAGGCCACTGGGACATTAAGCGCCGCTTTAACGAAAAGTGGCACATAGAATATGCCGATTTTAAAATGAAAGTGTCGCCAACCGGCTTTAAGCACACGGGTATTTTCCCCGAGCAAGCCGTAAACTGGGACGCCTACACACATATAATAAAAAATGCGCTGGACGGCGGCAAAAAGCAAGTTAAAGTGCTTAACCTGTTTGGCTATACGGGCGGCGCTACACTTGCCTGTGCCGCCGCAGGTGCTAGCGTTTGCCATGTGGACGCAAGTAAAGGCATGGTTGCGTGGGGGCGAGAAAACTCCGCAGACAGCGGCCTTTCGGACAAGCCCATACGCTGGATTGTAGACGACTGCGCAAAGTTTGTGGCAAGGGAAATACGCCGAGGCTCTAAGTACGACGGCGTTATTATGGACCCACCAAGCTACGGCAGGGGCCCCGGCGGCGAGGTTTGGAAGCTAGAGGATAACATATACGATTTACTTGACCTCTGCAAGGATGTTTTAGTTGATAATCCGCTGTTTTTTGCGGTAAATAGCTATACTTCGGGCGTGTCGCCCTGCGTTATGCAGTACATGCTAAACGGCCTTTTAAAAAGCAAGCACGGCGGCCACACAAGCACCGACGAAATAGGCCTTAAAGTTACGTCTACGGGTGGCGCACTGCCTTGCGGCGCAACTACTTGGTGGCTTAGCGACAAGGCTAGCCTGCCCGAGTAATAAGATAAAATAAGCTAAAGGAAAGTTTAATTTGAGTAATTTGCCTGACACAAAAAACAACATAATAAATGTAAACGACATAACTTTTTCTTACAGCGAGGACGACAAGACCGCGGTAAAAGACCTCACCGTAGGCATAGAAAAGGGCGAGTTTGTTGCAGTTTTGGGCGCTAATGGCTGCGGTAAAAGCACGCTTGCAAAGCACCTTAACGCCATACTTTTGCCGCAAAAAGGTGTTGTTTATGTAGAGGATATAGACACAAAAGACGACGATAAACTGCTTGCTCTGCGCCAAAAGGTGGGCATGGTTTTCCAAAACCCTGACAACCAAATTGTGGCCACTATAGTTGAGGAAGACGTTGCGTTTGCACTTGAAAATTTAGGCGTGCCGCCAAAAGAGGTGCGCTCTAGGGTAGACGAGGCAATGCAGATGGCAGGCATATTTAAGCACAGGGAAAAGGCGCCGCACAAATTGTCGGGCGGACAAAAGCAGCGTGTTGCAATAGCGGGCGTTATAGCAATGCGCCCGGATTGCCTTGTGCTGGACGAGCCCACGGCCATGCTAGACCCTATAGGCAGAGAGAAAGTTATGAGCACTGTGCAAAAATTAAACACAGAGCACAGCATAACAGTAGTTTTAATAACGCATTATATGGAAGAGGCCGCCCTTGCAGACAGAGTTATAGTTATGAGCGAGGGCGAAATAGCAATGTCGGGCACGCCAAAAGAGGTTTTTGCACGTGTTGATGACGTGCGTGCACTGCACATTGATGTGCCGCAATCGGCCGAGCTTTGCCATGCGCTAAGCGCCGCGGGCATACAAATGCCAAACGACATAACAACCACCGAGGAGTGCATAGACGCACTGTATTTATTACTAAGCGACAAGGAGGTATAAGCATGTCCGACATGATTAATGTCAAAGACTTAACATACACATACAATGTTGGCATGCCCTATGCCACAACCGCAATAGAAAACATCAACTTTACCGTAAAAAAAGGCGAATTTATAGGCATAATTGGGCCTACAGGCTGTGGAAAATCCACTTTGATTACACACTTTAACGGCCTTAATAAGCCAACAGGCGGCAATGTTATTATAGACGGCGAGGACATTTGGGAAAACCCAAAAAATATACGCAAATTTCGTTTTTTATGCGGCCTTGTATTTCAGTATCCGGAGTATCAGCTGTTTGAGGACACGGCGTATAAAGACATAGCTTTTGGGCCTATAAACATGCAGCTCTCGCAGGGCGAGGTAGAAGAGAGGGTAATGCAGGCGGCACAATTTTGCGGCATAGACGACGAGATATTAAATAAGAGCCCGTTTGAGCTTTCGGGCGGACAAAAAAGGCGTGTTGCAATAGCAGGCGTGCTAGCAATGCGCCCGCGCCTGTTGGTGCTGGACGAGCCTGCTGCCGGCCTTGACCCAAAAGGACGAGACGATATCCTTGGCAAAATCCGTGCGTACCACGACAGCGAGGACACTACTACCATACTTGTGAGCCACTCCATGGAGGACATTGCAAAATATGCCGACAAAGTATTGGTGCTTAACGCCGGTAAAGTTGCCATGTTCGACACGACAGAAAACATTTTTGCCCGTGCAAATGAGCTTATGGAGATGGGGCTGTCTGTGCCCGAGGTGACAAAGATATTTTTGGGCTTAAAAGCGCGTGGCATAGACATACGAACAGACGTTTATACCTTGCCGTATGCAGTTAAAACTATTTTGGCGACAAAAAATGCGCAAAACAGCGCCAAAGGGGGCGCATAATGTTAAAGGACATTACAATAGGCCAGCATTTTGCGGGCAACTCTTTGGTGCACACGCTGGACCCAAGGGCCAAAATACTGCTCACAATAACATTTGTTATAATGCTTTTTGCGGTGCCAAATTTCGGCGCGCTCGCTATATCCGCAGTTTTTATCGTGTGCATTTATGCCGCGGCAAAAATACCAATAAAAGTTATTATTAAAAGCCTTAAGCCGCTTGTGCCAATTATTCTGTTTACAGGCGTTTTAAACTTGTTTTTTATGGCAGACGACGGCGAGCCTGTCTTTTCGTTTTGGATAATAAATATTTACGAGCAGGGCATAAAATTTACTGTTTTAATATCACTGCGTATAATTTTTTTAATAGCCGGCACAAGCCTGTTAACGTACACAACAAGCCCTATATCGCTAACAGATGCAATAGAGCACCTTTTGCGCCCGTTTGCAAAGTTGCGCATGCCCGTGCACGAGCTTGCCATGATAATGACAATAGCATTGAGGTTTATACCGCTGCTTATTGAGGAGACCGAAAAAATTATGAACGCACAAAAAGCACGCGGTGCAATGATAGACTCCGGCACACTAAAACAGCGAATAAAAGCGCTTGTGCCCGTGCTTATACCGCTGTTTATATCGGCTTTTCGCCGTGCAGACGAGCTTGCAATGGCTATGGAGTGCCGCTGTTACCACGGCGGCGAGGGCCGCACCCGCATGAAAAACTTGCAATTTGTGCCGAAAGATTTTGTGATTTCGCTTGTTTGTGTGCTTATTTTTGTAGCTATGGGCGCAACGTCGTTTTGGTTTGAGCGCATAGGGTACTAACCGCTAAAGAGCTGTAATTTGAGCATGCTCAAATTTTTGACAAAGCGCATTGCAGGGCAAATAAATAAAGGTGTTGATTAAAGTGCATGTTTGCATAACTTTACAATTTAAAGGCACCGCCTACCATGGTTTTCAGGTGCAAAAAAATGCCGTTAGCGTGTGCGAGGTGCTGCAAAACGCCATGCAAAAACTGTACGGCACAAGGCCCGATGTCAAAGGCTGCTCACGCACAGACGCAGGCGTGCACGCGCTGGCCTACTGCGCAAGTTATCATCAGCCAAAGCCAATAGAGCCGTTTAAATTGCCGCTTGCGCTAAATCAGTTTTTGCCAAGCGACATTAGGGTCACAGGCGCCGTACAGGTTAGTGACGACTTCCACGCAAGGTACAGCGCCGTGAGTAAAGAGTATAAATACCACATTAGAAACAGCCATATACACGATGTTTTTACCTGCGACACAAGCTGGCGCCTGCCCACAAAACTAGACGTAGATGAAATGCAAAAGGCAGCAATTTTACTGTGTGGCAAGCACGACTATGCCGCCTTTATGTCGGCAGGCAGTAAGATTACTGACAGCGTGCGCACAGTGCATTTTTTTAACGTTAGCAAAAAAAACGACGATATAACCCTACATATTTGCGCAGATGGCTACCTTTATAACATGGTGCGCATACTTGTTGGCACGCTTGTTGAGGTAGGCGCAAAAAGGCTAGCGGCAGACGACGTAGTACAGGTTTTAAACAGCAAAAGCCGTAAAAACGCAGGCGATACCGCACCGGCAAACGGGCTTTTTTTGTACAGGGTAAATTACTGATATTATATTTTACACACTACAAATACTCCAAGGAGATACGCAAATGGCAAACAATAAAGCCGCGCAAGGCACGCAGACAACAACTGAAAAACAAGACCAAAACAGCGAGGTTAAAAGTAGCAATATAAGCAAAATAAGGCGTGCTAAAAGAAACAGAAGGCTGCGCAACTTTTTTGTTATTTTACTTTTTGCATGTGGTCTAGCCGCTTTTTTGGGCGGCATGTTTGACGTTCCTGTGTCTTTTTTACAAAACACGGCACTCAATATTGAAATTGCGCTAAACCCCGGTGACGGGTTCCCCGTTAATAAAGATCTAACTAACTTTTTGCACGCACAGCAGATGTCCGGCGGCCTTTATGTGCTTGACGACAGCAACGTTTACATATACTCCGACAGTGCAAAAGAACTGCGCAGTGCGCCGCACAGTTTTGTAAACCCTATTGTAACAAGTAACGACAACCGCCTTGCGGTGTACAGCCCGGGCTCTAACTATTTAACGGTTGAGGGCAAAGGCGAGACACTATATAATTATACTAGCGATCAGCCAATAACCTTTGCACAGCTGGGCCCGGGCGGATCCATTGCAATTTTTACGCCCGGCAGGCTTGAGATTAAGGACCCATGGTTTGATTTTAAGTGGCAGTGGGACCCGATGGACGAGACGCCGCTTGCCTTTACATTTGGCAGTAGCGACACAAATTTTGCACTTGCATGCCTTGATATGACGGGCGGCATGATAGGGACAAAAATACATATAGGCAAAACAAGCAAAATAGAGATTGACACTACAATTTACGCACACGGTGCAGTGCCTGTGTACATGGACTACAGCGGCAACACGCTTACGGTAATATACGACACTTTTGCCGCAGTTTACAACGCCTCCTCGGGCGAGATGCTCTATAGCTATACGTATAGTTCAACGGAGTTGATAGGCGTTTCTAAATCAAAAAATGGCAACTATTCGCTACTTTTTAACCCTGTTAGCTATCCGGGGCTTGCGTGCTTTACTGTGCTTGACGAAGATATGAACTTGATTTTTAGCACAGATGTAGACAGCAGTGCGCACGCCATAACCGCAACGGCAGGGCATGTTTATGTGCTGTGCGCCAACACGGTAGAGCGCTATAATTACACGGCAGAGCACACGGGCACCTTGCAGACAAACGAAAAACCGCTTAGCGTAATCGATGCGAAAGATGAGCTTTTAATAACATCAAAAGGTGTTTTCCCCCTTGTGTTTGAATAGAGCCTTACCAAAAGTTGCCTTGGCAAAGTGCGCCTTTATTGCGGCGTAATTTTACATAAATATTTTAATATATATCTTGTGCGCAAGTTACATAATTTTGCACGCAGGATATATTTTTTTGTGCAAATGTGCTTTAGCACGATGTATTTTTAACACTATATTGATATATTTAATTTAATAACGGCATGATTTAATTTAAGAAAAGAGGTTGTGTTATGGGTTTTTTTGATAAAAAAGAATGTGATATTTGCGGTGAAAAAATAGGTCTTTTGGGCAATCGCAAGCTAGAGGACGGCAACATGTGCAAAGATTGTGCAAAACTGCTCTCGCCACTGTTTAGCGAGAGGCGACAATCTACCATTGATGACATAAAAAAACAGCTTGATTACCGCAAGCAAAACGAAAGTGCAGTGCAAGCGTTTTCTCCAACACGCTCTTTAGGGCGCAAAAATGAGATTAAAATTGACGAG
The DNA here is from genome assembly GCA_964368295.1 of uncultured Bacteroides sp. Taxonomy (GTDB): domain Bacteria; phylum Bacillota; class Clostridia; order Oscillospirales; family Ruminococcaceae; genus Ruthenibacterium. The sequence goes on along the minus strand of CAYJBO010000003.1, from coordinate 982 downwards.
CGGAACGGCGCGTTTATTTATTGTCAAAGCGAAAATTGGCGCGACAAAAATCCCGATATAATTCAGCTGTCGCAAGTGCTTAGCTGCACGCTGGACATAAAAGAAGAACAGCGAGAAATTTACCGCAAAAACAGCAGTGGTGAGCGCGAGAGCTATAATCCACGCAGATATAAAACACTGTATGAGTTTTGGATGGACATACAGATTAATAGCCCTTGGTTTGACGATATCCGCTACCGTTTGAGCGACGGCCTTGAGGAAATCGACAGCACATACGATGCACAATATCAGCAGTATAACCAAATGGGTAACGCAATTTGTGCCGCACTGGGCAGGCCTATGGTAGGCTCGTTTGCCGCACAGCCTCCAGGTTACCCACAGCAGGGCGGCTACCCACAGCAGGGCGGCTACCCACAGCAGGGCGGCTACCCACAACAAGGCAGTGCCCCTGTGCAACAGCAAGCGGCGCCGGCAGCTACAACACAAGGCGGTTGCGGTTCTTGTAAGGCAAACACATTGCCAGATGTAAACGGCAAGTGCCCCTTCTGCGGAAGTGATATGTAATAATTGAGCAAAAAACAGTTGAAGTTGATTTTAATTTATAGAAACTTGTTAGCTTGCGGACGATGTGCCGCAAGCTTTTATTTTAAACAGCGCAAAAAACATATACAAAGGCAAGTGTGCATTAGCCGGTATGTGCTCAAGTATTGCCACCAAGGCAAAAGGTGTAAACCAAAAAATTGCAGCGCAATAAGGTAAAAACATACCGCAAACATGCATCTGCGAGGTTAAGTAACATATTTTAAAGCGCAATTTTACAGCTTTTGGGCAAATTTTTATAGAGCATAACTAGCTAAACGCAAAAAAACACTTGACGATTAATGTTTGATATATTATAATATATAAAGCGTTTAAAAACGCAGCAATACGCCGGTGTGATGGAATTGGCAGACGTGCGGGACTCAAAATCCCGTGGTAGCGA
>CAYJBO010000002.1:59505-79228 GCA_964368295.1 uncultured Bacteroides sp. | reverse complement strand
CAACAGTGCCGTCACCGCCAAGACCCCAGAATTTGCACTCTTTTGTGCCCTCTGCAGCTGTGTTAGGTGCCGGTTTCTCTGTAAGAGAAAGGTAAGTTACATCGTCGTTAATGCCAAGTGTAAAGCGCTCTTTCGGTGCGTCTTTTGCAAGCTCTTCAAACACAGCAAATACGCTGGAAGGAGGTGTGTCTTTGCTGCCAAGGCCGTAGCGGCCGCCGATGATAACGCCATCGCGGTTTGCCTCACGGTAAGCTGCAAGCACGTCTAGGTGCAAAGGCTCTGCCAAAGCGCCTGGCTCTTTTGTCCTGTCAAGTACAGCAATTTTTGTAGCTGTTGCAGGTATAGCCTCTAACAATTTGCTTGCTGCAAACGGGCGGTACAAACGCACTTTAACCATACCAACTTTTTCGCCGGCAGTAGTCATGTAGTCAATAACTTCCTCTGCAACGTCACAGAAAGAGCCCATGCAGATGATTACGCGCTCTGCATCAGGTGCACCGTAGTACTCAAACAATTTGTAGCCTGTGCCGATTTTAGCGTTAACTTTATCCATGTATTTTTCAACAATAGCCGGCACTGCGTCGTAAAATTTATTACATGCCTCCCTGTTTTGGAAGAAGATATCGCCGTTTTGGTGGCTGCCCCTTGAGTAAGGGTTGTCCGGGTTAAGAGAATGCTCACGGAAAGCTTTAACAGCGTCCATGTTGCACATTTCTTTTAGGTCCTCATAGTCCCAAGCGTCAATTTTTTGCATCTCGTGGCTTGTTCTAAAACCGTCAAAGAAGTTTAAGAAAGGCACACGGCTCTCAATAGCTGCAAGGTGAGCAACTGCTGCAAGGTCCATAACTTCTTGTGGGTTACTCTCTGCAAGCATTGCAAAACCTGTTTGACGACATGCGTAAACGTCAGAGTGATCGCCAAAAATATTTAGCGCATGGCTTGCTACTGTACGAGCAGACACGTGGAAAACACCGGGCAATAACTCACCTGCTATTTTGTACATATTAGGTATCATTAACAACAAGCCCTGCGAAGCTGTAAAAGTAGTTGTAAGTGCGCCTGCACCCAAAGAGCCGTGCACAGTACCTGCGGCACCGGCCTCACTTTGCATTTCTACAACATTTACCTGTGTGCCAAAAATGTTTTTTTGTTTCATCGCACTCCATTGGTCAACGCTGTCAGCCATTGGGCTAGACGGCGTAATGGGGTAGATGCCGGCAACTTCCGTAAAAGCGTACGCAACGTGCGCCGCAGCGGTATTACCGTCCATGGATTTTTTAGATCTTGCCATTTTACGTCCTCCGATAACAATAATTTTATGATATTATAGGCAATTTTCTTATAAAAAAAGGCGCAAGAAAATTGCATATTCGCATACACTTATATTATACCAAAACAAACGCAAAAAGTAAACTGCTATATTACAAAATATTACAAATTTTATATGCGCCAAGCTCTGCCGGGCCAATGTGATACGAGCTCGCTTAAAAGAGGACGAATCAAAAGATTTTAGGCTTATAGCTCTTATGACAAAATGTGGGCTTTATAGCGGAGGAAAAGCCTTGTAGTATGCTTGCGCCTTGCAGTAATGCTTGCGCCTTGCAGTAATGCTTGCGCCTTGTAGTATGCTTGCGCCTTGTAGTAATGCTTGCGCCTTGTAAAAGGCTTTGACGCAAATAGAAAGTTTCGCCACTTGTTATAAAACGGGTTCTCACCCTGGTTTTTAAGCGTTCCATCCCTCTTGAATTTTTGCTATGTTTGCCGTTGCTATTATCTTCATGCTCAGCGTTACACCGTCGTCGCTATGTGTAATTGTTTCGCTCTGCATTATTATTTTGCACTCCGGCAGCTCTGCCGCCATTTCCTCGTATATTTTACCCCTAGCAATATCTGCCGCCTGGTCTTTTGTAAGCAGCACTTGCACCTGTTCTACCTGCCTTATGCGGTGCTCAACAACAGTTGCGGGCAGCGGCAGCCCAAATAGAGTAAGCGGCTTTTTTATTACGGTGTACTGTGTATTTTCACCGCTATTATCGGGCTGAAACGGCAGTGTAAAATTTATATTAAACGCAAAAATGCCATAGCTGCTCTGCGTTGTAACAGAAGCAGTTTGCGCCGAGTACTCAAACGGGACAAATGTCTCATACTCCTTCGATACCTCTGCATAAACTTTTGCATCGGCCCGTTCTGTGTGCAGTTTGTCTCTTTTACCAACTAGCAAAGAGCTTATTATCACGTCGCCTGCCTTTACAAAATCGCCCTCCTTTTTCTCAATAAATCCGCCCTCAACCTCAACACGCTGTATAATCCCGTCGCAAAGGGCAACTATTGCGGCAGGCTCTGTGTTTTCCATTACAGGCGGCAAAACAGCGTTTAATTTTTCTACAACAAGCTTGCCGTTTACAAAATTTAACTGTATTGCGCCATACTCTTCGCTATGTATAAAAATGTTTTGCTGTGCGCTCTCTAGCTGCTGTTTTGACGGAATACTGCCCTCAACTATGTCGAGCTCGTACAGCATGCCGCGCAAAACTTGCACTTCATCCTGTGTAAAATCGTGAAACTGCACCGTCCACACCATGCGTGGAAACGACACTATTGCGAGCACCAACAGCACCGAGCCAACAATAATACCGTATCTTTTTCTAAACGGCCACAGCCAAAAGTAAAGGCCGTATTTATTTGTTGTCTTTAGGCGGCATCTGCGTTTTCTTGCAACTTTGTGCAGCTTTAAATAGCACCTAAGCGGCACACGTGCCTTTAGCCCAAACTCGGTTGCGCTTACGCCTGTAATGGGCACGCTGTTTTCTATGCAGTCGTTTAAAAACTGCTCTACCCTTCCGCCTATCACCTCAAATTCAACGCTACCACATAATATTTCTACAATGCTAACCAATGCTCTCACCTTCCTTTTTACTGCGAAAAACTATTGAAAAAACCCTGCCTTTTACAATTATTTTCTCTCTCATAAGCGTTTTGAGCCTTAAATCGTCGCCGGTTATATCAACGCACATATTGCCCATATCTATGCACACATTTGTGTTAGAGTACAGCAATATCCCCTTGCTGCTTTCTATCTCCACATCGCCCTCACAGCACACATGCACCATCGGGCGTGGCCTAAACATCTCTTTTTTGAGCATGCTCTCAGAGGCTAGCTTTTCTATAGGGGACACTTTTTTGTTTTTCTGCGTGTTTCTTTTTAGCACGTGCACACCCTCCCCATTCTTATTTTTTGCCGTTGTTCATATGTATTAGTCTGGGGGTGTTAAATATGTTAAAATTACCTACAAAAAATGTTGTGCAAGATTTTTTTTGCATTTCTACCGGCACGCTTGGCGCCATATATTTTTTGCTTTTTCCATACAACTCAGCGCGGGGTATAATCGAGGGCATTGAGCTCTGCCTCAAAAGCGTTATCCCCTCGCTCTTTCCATTTTTTGTGTTTTCAAGGCTGATTATAACAAGCCGTTTCTCTGGCTTTTTAGGCTTTTTGGCGTTGCCCTATACAAGGTTTATTTTAGGCATAAAAGAAAAACGTGTTGGCACCGCCTTTTTGCTGGGCCTTGTCGGTGGCTTTGGCTGTGGTGCACAAGTAATAAACACACTGTACACACAGTGCAAAATAACTAAGCGGCAAGCGCATATTTTGCTTTGCTGCTGTGTTAACGCCGGGCCTGCCTTTGTTGTTAACTACGTGGGCGCGTCACTTTTAAGCAGTGCCTATACCGGCTGGGTTTTGTTTTTTTCGCTTTGCCTGTCAAGCATTTTGTGCGGCGGTATCTCAAGGGTTTTTTATGCACTTTTCGCTGGCAAGTCGTCAAAAAACTTCAACATCACACACACCGCTACACAAAAAAACAGCACGGCTAACACCGCCGGCTTTACTGCAAGCGTGGCCGAGGCTGTAAATTCCACGCTGTCTCTTTGCGGCTATGTCGTGCTGTTTAACTTTTTTATTACCGCAGTACTGCCAAACACAAGCACCGGCAAAATTAGCGCCGCCGCTATGCTTTTAGAAATTACCAGCGCCTGCAAAATTTATGCGAGCGAGCATTTTTTTAACCCTGCACTGCTGTGTTGCTGTAGTTTAAGCCTTATGGGCGTTAGCATTTGGCTGCAAGTGCGCAGCCTAATTAGTCCCGATTTATCAATACTGCCACTGATACTGTCCCGCATACTCCACACTCCTTTGTCGGTTGCAATTGCCTATATCACATTTAAGCTTTTGCATTTTTCCACACCTGTATCAAGCGCAAATCTTTACAGGATGGGCACATCTTACGAGGCCTTTTTGGCGTTAGTATTTTTTATTTGTGCTTTTTTTATTGCGCTTAGCAAAGAAAAAAATACATCTGCGTAAGATTTACAAAATTGCCGCTAAGATGTATAATAGGTTATGTACAGGCGTTTATTTACATTGATATATAAGGGGTGTTACCGTGCAAAATAAAGATAGACTTTTTGGCAAAAATGTGCCGCCTTTTTGCGAATACTGTGTTTTTAGCCACGCAAAATCCGCTAGAGATACGTACTACTGCGACTTGAACAGCGCAGAAGTGACGTGCTACGACAGTTGCACAAAGTTTAACTACGACCCTTTGAGAAGAGTGCCCAGCAGACGCATGGCGATGCCAAAATTTAACACAGAGGATTTTAAACTGTAAATTACTGCAAACAAGAAAATATTGTTTTGAGTTAAAACAAGCGTAAACTTATAGAGCTTTAACTAAATTTACAAACAATACTGCACGTATTGACGAGCATTTTCAAAACAAAAAATCAAAGATAAAAAATATATTATTATCGGGCAATAATAAGGCCTGCTAATGCGTATTAATTATAGGCAGATATTTGCGTTGCCCTTTGGCAAGCGGACGTTTGCCGAAGGGAGTAAGCCTTTAATGACAAAAAACGGAGTGTTAAAAGACCCTGCCGTAATACTTGAAAAATACGGTGACACTGTTTTTAGGGCAGCGTATGCGCTTACAAAAAACAGGCAAGATGCCGAGGATGCCGCTCAGGACACATTTATATCACTAATGGAGGCTGCGCCGGAGTTTGAGAGCGAAGAACACCAAAAGGCGTGGCTTTTAAGGGTTGTTACAAACAAGTGCAAAAGCTTGTTTCGCACGGTTTGGCACAGCCGCACGCAGGCAATTGCAGAGGATTACCCCACTGCTGAGCTTACAGTTGACGAGAGCGGCGTTATAACCGCAGTAAATAACTTGCCGCTTAAATATAAAGAAATTGTATATCTGCATTATGTGGAGGGTTATACGGCAAAAGAGATTGCACAAATTTTGCAAATGCCGCAAAACACAGTTTTATCGCGCATGGCAAGGGCGCGCAAATTACTTAAAGAAACTTTAAAAGAGGAGGGCTGACACAGTGACAAACAACTATAAAAGTGCTATTAATAAAATACAGCCCTCCGACAAGTGGCGCAGCGAAACGCTTGAAAAAATGCTTACAGCACAGCAAAGCAAGCCGGCCCTTGCAAAAAGCGCAGGCGACGGCCTGTCTAAGCTAGGTGCAATGCCGCAAAACGGCGCAAGCTTAAACACAGAGCCATCCACCACCGACAGCGCCATAAGCTCACGCTCAAAAAGCGGGCAGCCCGAGGCAGGCGACAATGCAACAAAGCTAAACACCGCCGACAACGGCCCCGGGAGAAAATTATTCCTCTCACGCTATAAGCCTTTGCTTGCGGCCGCTGTTTTTGTGCTAATTGCACTGCCCGTTTTACACCTTAACTTTTTTAACACCGGCATTGACAGCGCAACTGCCGAAACCACAGCCGAAATGCCTAGCGCCATAAACGAGGCCGCACCCGAGACCGCTTATGAGGAAGAGGCAGCGCCTGAAATGTACGCCTATAGCGCCGAGGGAGAATCGGCCCAGGCATATGACGGCACGATGCAAGACAGCGCCATGGAAGTAGACCCCGAGGATGCAGCCCCAAAAATAGACGCCACCACAACACAAAACGCAGACGATGACACAATGGCATCGGCCGGTGGCCAGCCGCAAGAATTCATCGAGTTTTACGGTGTTGTTGTCGCCCTAACCGACACAACTATAACTGTAGAGGACGAAAACGGCGACGAAGTTGTATGTGCCATTGATAATATGACAACAATAAATATTGACGGCGAAATTGCAGGCGCAAGCGCAGTAATTTATGCCGCAAAAAACACAGAAACAAACGACATACCTATGGCAATATCTATAGATTTTTATGCAGAGTAACTGTATAATTTTACGCTAATTTTACTTGTAATCCTCAATTTTTTTATGCGATGGCTTTTCAACTTTTCAACCAAGTTTTACACATTGTATACTTAGTTTTCAACAAAAATTGTTTAAAACTCTGTTGAAAGTGTTGAAAAGCCTTGTTTTTCCGTAATAGTTTTTAACATAGCCAAATTAAAATTACACTTTGTTCATAACTATTTGTTGAATTTAGCCAGACAATTTGTTAAAATAATATTTGCTGATGTTTTCGCTTAAAATAAGTAAAATTTCACAGCAAAACATCAAATGTTCAATTTTTACAGTGCATAAATGCATAGGCTGTGCCCTATCATTTTTAAAAAATTAACCTATTGCTGTAAAAAAACTTACTATTGCTCTTGCGGCAAAAATATGTAAATGGCAATTATCTAACGTTTAATTTAATTTATACCGAAAGGGATGTTATAATTTTGAAATGGCTTTATAAACTGGAGTATAAATACGGGCGGTTTGCAATACAAAATTTAATGATTGTAATTATTTTTGGCCAGGCGATGGTGTTTTTGGCCAACCTCTTTGTGCCCGAGGCATACATTGCCCAGCGTTTGGCTCTTCATATACCGTCTTTATTGCAGGGCGAGGTATGGCGCATATTTACATTTATATTTGTGCCACAAAACATAAGCAACATATTTTTCTTCGCCATATCGGCACTATTTTACTTTTTTATAGGCCGCTTGCTAGAGGGCTCTTGGAGCGCTTTTAAATTTAATGTATACTACTTTTTAGGTGTTATTAGCACTATTTTTGCCGGTTTAATATCTTATTTCTTATTCCCTAATTCGGTACATTTTGTGTCTACCGACCAATTGCACCTAACGCTGTTTTTTGCCGTTGCGCTTTTATACCCTGATATCCAAATTATGTTATTTTACGTAATACCGGTAAAAATGAAGTACATGGCGTTTTTCTCTGCTGCTGTCATGGTGTATCAATTTATACTGTCGGGTTGGTCTGTGCGCATTACAATTGTGCTTTCACTAATAAATTTCTTCTTATTCTTTGGCGGAAACTTCTTAAAAAAAGTAAAACAATCTATTAAGTATCACAACTCTCGCCGTCAGTGGCGCAAGAACATGGATAAATACAACAAGTAAATTTATTTATTTTTAATTGTGTATATTAAAAAACAAGTGCGGTTTATTTTTCTTTTTTCTTGCCTCTTCTTTTGTCGCACAAAAAAGTAATAATAGAAAACAGCGAAGAAAATGCCGCATTTGGCTCCCCGCTAGTGCGGCAACCGCGAAATATACAAATAAATAACACTGCTCATAATTAATAAAAACCGCAGTGCAAGCGCCAATGTAAGTACATTGACCTTTTGCACTGCGGTTTATTTTTTTGCTTATCTTGGCCTGTTGCGCCGTTTTAAACTACGCCGTAAAAGGTGTAAAGCCGTGCTCTACCGCAAAACTTACGCCCTGCAAAACCTCTTTTGTAACGCCGTCTAAAAGCACAACGTTAAAGCCCTCTCTGTTGCGAGAGTACTCCTCGCCGTCTACGACTATGCTGGATGCGTCTGCGCTCACCGACACCTCGACATCAAAGCCGCTCTGCTGTAAAAATTCTGCGTCTTGCAGTGTATTTTGTGCGTATATATACGTCTTATTCAAGTTATCAGCGCTCACATCATCGGCGTCTATGCCCATCATTTCAAGGCCTTTTTCCATAGGTGCAAGGTCCTCGCCCGATAAATTTCCATGCGCTGTTATAATTGCAATATAGCCCTCACGCTCGCTCAAAAGCGTGGCAAGGTGCTCAAAATCTTCACTCAAGGTTATATCAATATTTTCAATGTCTCGCATCTCTTTTTGTGCATCCGCCTGCCATCTCTCGGCGGTGCTCTCATCATAAACAGGCTGCTGTAAATAATTTTGTGCTATTAGCGCACCCATGTGCTGTGTTAACTTTTGTGCGCCCTTGTAATTTATGTGTGCGTGCTCTGCCATGTCGCTCGCATAATCAAATCCCGTCTCTAAAAGCAGTTGCTCGGACATGTAGTTTACAAATTCCACATCGTTTTCATCGCATATTTGTTCAATTCTCGCCATGTATCCGCCGTCCTCATCAAGCGCTATATACGGCGTTTTCGCCACTATTAAATCTATGCCCTTTTCATCGGTAAGCTCTATTAACTTTAGCAGATATTTCTCACTGTTTTCGTGCAAGACTGACGCCGTGCCAAGTGCCTCAAAAGAGAAACTGTCGTATGGCTCTGTTGTGTAGATGGGGCCAAAGCCCTTATTTGACGAGTAGTCGCTCACAAAAAGATTATCGTAAACCTCTTGCGCTGTTATGTCGGCCCACCTGCTGTGATACCTGAAAAACGGCACCATTTTTGACATGGGCAGTGGTATGTACTGGTTTTGCCTTATGGCAAGCGACAGCATAAGCCTGTTAAAAGACGGCGGTATAGAGAGCGCAAACTCGTTAGAAGTCTCGTCGGAGGTCTGCGCAGGAAGGTAGCTAGCACCATACGCAAACGAGAACGCCTCCACCACAATCACCTTTGGGTTTTGGTGGTTAATTGCCTCAATTGCATAGTGGTAAGCGGTCCAAGCATTTTGGCTCCAAGAGTACATGTTATACGATGTAAAGCCCTCTTCAAGCCAAAGCTGTGCCGGGTTAAACGCCGCCATGCCGTGGCTACCGCCTATAAAAATAACATCAATTGTGTCTTGCTCTTCCTCATAAAAGCCGTTAAACGCACCGTTTTGTGGCGCCAGCGCTTTTTCGGCAAAAAATATGCCAAAGAGCAAAAACAACGCCAACAAAAAAAGCACTATTATATTTTTTACAACTGTTTTCATAAGCCATCCTAAAATTGAAAGTATATAAACGGCGCCGCCTCATAATCTGCCCCATATGCGCCAAAAACAAGCGTGGTAATTACAAAAAAGTAAAATAGCACATACCTTTTGTACCCTTTTTGTGGCAAGCGGTAACCTTTAGAGTATAAAATATCGTGTGCAAAAAGCACTAAAAGCGCAAGCGCAACCACCAAAAGCTCTGCCGTGTTAAGCCCAAAATTAAGTATCTGTGCCAGGTCTGCAAATGCGTAGTTCGTCAATACTTTTATCAGTATATCGTAAGATTGTGCAACAGAGCCGCCCCTGAAAAAAATATAGCTAAGGCACACGATATAAAATGTAAACACCACACAAACCGCCTTGTATAAAAAGTGCTTTGTATTAATTTTCAGCCTTTTTAAAAGGCGGCGTCTCTTCTTTTTAGTGGCGGCCTCCACAACCCTGTAAAAGCCGTGCATTAAGCCCCAAATAATAAAAGTAAAGGCGGCGCCGTGCCAAAGGCCGCTTATTAAAAACACAAGCACTACCGTAAACAGTATGGGCGGTTTTGTAAAAAACCTACCTATTATCGGCAATTTATTTAGCGGGTTTGACCATGCAAACGGGGTGTAAATATAGTCTTCAAACCATGTAGACAGCGAAATATGCCACTTTGCCCAAAAGCTGCTTATCGATGTTGCAAGGTAGGGCGCCTTAAAGTTTTCCATCAAATTAATGCCAAGCACCTTTGCACTGCCCACCGCAATAGTTGAGTACGAGAAAAAATCGCAGTATATTTGAAACGCAAAACAAACGGTGCCAAGCAGTAAAATAGTGCCTGACAAATTCTCGTAGCCGTTATATATAGACGCGACAAAAACGGCAAGCCTGTCTGCAATAACAAGCTTTAAAAAAAAGCCAAAGCTCATTGTCAAAAGGCCGTTTACAACGTTGTCGTATGAAAATTTACGCTCTGCGTTTATCTGCGGCAATAAATTTACAGAGCGCTCGATAGGCCCTGCCACAAGTTGTGGAAAAAACGACACAAAAAGCGCATACTTAAGTATGTTTTTTTCCGCCGGCAATGCGGTTCTGTACACATCTATAGTGTAGCCTATCGCCTGGAAAGTGTAAAAGCTTATACCCACGGGGAGCAGCACACTAACAAGCGGTATCTGTGCGCTTAACACCATGTTTACGGTTTGCGCAAAAAAGTTAAAATACTTAAAAAAGAACAATATACCAATATTTATTAGTATACATAGCGCAAGCGAAAGCCGTTTGTACTGCGGCTTTTTTTCCATAATAATTGCGCTTGCATAGGTTACGATAATTGAGGTTATTATTAAAAACAGGTAGGAAAAGTTCCAACTTGCGTAAAAAAACAAGCTGGCCGCAAGCAGTACTATATACGCATACTTTTTAGGTGCAATAAAGTAAAGCGCCACCACCGACGGGAAAAATATTAAGTATTCAATAGAGTTAAAAAGCATACAGCTCTCCCAAGATATAAAATTGTGCGTGCCTGTTGCTGCACAGCGTGCATTTTAGCAAATTATTGTGTTTTCTCGTCATTTTTTGCAGCGCTTTGCGCGGCTTGCCCCTCTTGCTTTTTTGCAATTGCACAGCAGTCCTCTTCGCCCATTTTTCTGTTTATGGCAACTTGCTGTGCCAGCTCCGACACTTTTATCTCAAGCTTTGAAAAGCGTATTGAAAGGAAAAATAGTTTTACAATTAGTAAAAATATAATAAATAAATACACTACGTTTATAGGCGATTGTATATTAAACAGCGTTGCTACATCGAGCGCAATGTCCGGGAATAAGCTTAAAATAACCAGTGCAAAGGACAAGAATATCCAAAAAAATGTGTCTTCTATACGCACGTGAGACTTACGTATATAACGCATTACCATAAAAAAAGTAAATACACTGCCACAGATAAGCATAATGCCAATGTAAAATGTCTCGCCCGAAAAAAATATCATTAGTCAAAACCCCTTCTTTTTATACGCCTATTTAGGTTTATTTTTTTGCCTGTTTTAAATTGTTGTGTGCTAAAACATTTTTACTAAAATTAAAGTGCTTAAAGCTAGTTTTAGTCTTATACGCACAAATTAATCACTGCTTATTGCGCTTTCTAAACCACTGTATAACGGCAATAGACATGCCCATTCTTATCATATATACCATGGAGCGCGACATCGTAAGGTAACTTTCGCCTGCAATGCGCTCGTCCATTTCTACCTGCACCTCTTTTATGCTTGCGCCGTTTCTCAAAAGGTAACTTATTGTGTCCGGCTCGGGTGTGTAGTTTGAGTCGAGAGAGAACTCTTTTATCATCCGCTCGTCGTAAAGGCGCATACCGCTTGTGGGGTCACATATTGCAACCCCTGTTGTAAGGCGTATTGCCCAGCTTATTATATAGCTGCCAACCATACGCAAGGTTTTTGGCTTTTTTACCGTTAAAAACCTAGAGCCTATAACTATGTCCACTTTGCTGTTTTTCATCTCGCTCAACATGTCTGCAATAAATTCCGGCTTGTGCTGGCCGTCTGCGTCAAACTGCAAAGCATATTTATAGTGCTGTTTTTTCGCATATTTTATCCCTGCCCTCACGGCGCCCGAAAGCCCCAAATTAACAGGCAAATCCAGCATATTGTAATTGTTTTCCTTGCATATTTCTGCAGTGTTGTCCGTGCTGCCGTCGTTTACAACAACATAGTCATACTGCGGAAAATTTTGCACTAAATTGTCAACTACCGCCTCAATGCTGTCCTGCTCGTTATATGCCGGTATTATAATTAATAACTCCATAAATGTATTGCTCCCGTCTTGCAAACTGATTTTTTGCGCCCAAAAATGTAAAATGCAGGTTTTTTAAAGTGCATCGCCCTCGGCAATTTTTATTAGTTTGTCGCTAACGCTTTGCCATGTAAAGTGCTCACAAAGCCTATTGTGTGCATTTTTACACGCTATTTCGCGCCAATTATCATCGCTCAGCGCTTTTATAAGCGCCTGTGCCAATGTCTGTGTGCTTAATTCATCAATAATTATTCCGTGCTCATCGTCAACAATAAGCTCCGGGCTGCCGCCTTTGGGCGTGGTTATTACTGCGGTGTTAAGCGCCGCCGCCTCCAGCACAGTTGTGGGGAACCCCTCGGCAAAGGTTGTCGGTAGGCAGTACACATCGGCGCTTTTTAAAAGCGCAAGGTTTTTTTCGTACGGCAACATGCCTAACAGGTGCGCGCCTTTTGGCAAATTTTGCAATATTTCTGCTTTTTGCGGCCCGTCTCCGCCCAGTAAAAGCACGGCGTCCGGCACTGTTTTTTTAACCTCTTCAAACGCTTTTATCAGCGGTATTACGCCTTTTTCTTGAATAAACCGCCCGCTAAATGCTATGCAGGGCTTCTTTTTATCACCGCTATTTTCGCCTTCGCTACCGCTTATTTCATCAAACGGAAAATTACCCGACACACCTTTTTTTATAGCCATATTTGCCAGTGCATTTAATTTTGCAGGGTCAACCGCATTGTACAATACATTGTCGGTTTTTACCCCAAAGTGCAAAAGCCACTTTGTGCACGATTTGCTTACGGCATAAAAAGTTGCGCCGTATTTTACTAATTTTTTCATCAAAGCATGCTCATACAAGCCGCACAAAAATCCTGTAAGCCCGCCCTCTACAAGGTGCGCCGTACTGTGGTCCAGCACAATAAAGGGCACCCTGTTTTTATTTGCAAATTTAGCGCCGAGTATGCTAAGCGGATAAAGCCTTGTCTGTACCACAATAAAATCAACGCCTAATTCTTTAAGCTGTTTTTTTATATTATTCCATGCAAAAAAAGGCAGGGCCACGGGCATTCTTCCGCCGACAAGTTTAAGCGACGGCACGCGCAAAACAGTTATGCCCTCGTCCACCTCTTTTTGCGAGCTGTTCTTTACGCTGCTTGTTACAACAACCGCTTTGTGCCCCTTGGCAATAAGCTGTGTTGCCAGGCTGTGCGTATACCTCTCCACACCGCCAACCGTGGGCAAATATTGCGCCGAAAAAAAGCAAAATGTCAAAAGTGCACCTCCCTTGCATATTATAAAAATGCCAGTTTAAATTTATCTTAACGATACCTCGTAAAAAATATTGAGCGATGTTATAACTTGTGCTATGCCTATTACAAATAGCAGTTTGCCTGCCATACTTGCGTATATTACGTCTCTTTTTGGTTTTATAAGCAGTAAAAACAGCGGCAAAATTGGCACAAAGTACCTGCCCTGCATCCCGTATATAAACAGGTGGTTTACAGGCGTCCACAGCACGCAAGCGCCCACAACAAGTGCGCTACACGCTAAAAATGCGGCCCAATAAATTAGCATGTTCTTTTTTTCTCTAAGCACGCAGGGGTTATGCCCACATTGTGTGCTTAACACTAAAATAACATAGTACGCTATAACCACAAGCCAGCTAAGCTGTAAATTATTATTGCCAAGCGTGCCACCCACAAGCGTTTGCCCCAAGCTTTGCGAGTTGTGCACGGCCGTATTTACAAGCAGCGTTGCAACTTTGCCCGGGTAATTTACCATAAACCTTAATGTGTACGTAAGGTCGTCTATATAAGCGGCGCTAAAGGTATCTATTGCCTGTTGCGGCTGGGTTGCAAGTATTACCGTGTCTTGGTAGTGCTGGTCGGTCCCGGCCGAAAACAACGACTGCTGTATGATAACAAAACCTGTTGCCACGCTAAAAACTAACGCAAGTGCAACAACGCCTATTTTTATCAAAGCCATAACTTTTTTGTTTGCAAAGTTTTTTACTTTAATTGCAAGTACAATAATTATAATTGGCGCATACACAATTTTAGCCGGCACAAACAAAAAGCCCACCGCTAGCAAAACTGCCAGCTCCCACCACGGCACATTTGTTTTTTTACTTGTGGCCCTCAGGCAGAGCGCCACAAAAAGCATTGCCATCGCTATTGTAAAACTATCCCGAGAAAAAGACGCCGCAACGTGAATTGTGCCCGGCAAAAGTGCAACTGCGGCAAATATCATTTTGCCAAATGGTACAATTTTAACAGAGAGATAAGCTAGCAACACAAAAAATAAGTAGTTTGCAAGGCGGCCAAGCACAAGCACTTGCACGTAGCCCAAGCGCAAAAACTTACCGGCCATCACAACAGCACTTGTTAAAAAATACGGCAGTTGATATCCGCCAACTTCCTCTGTTGCAAATATCTGTGAATCATAAGGGCCGTCCGGAGACAGCTGTAAAATGCCACCCGCAAGCTCCTCGTACGAATAAACAGACGTCAATTCTTCCTCTAACACCGGGTTTGAGTCCGACGGGCGCTTTATTGTCTCCGTTGTCGTAAACTCGTACCCCCACCACATGCCCATGGTTCGTGCGGCATTGTTAAAAGATTGATTAATATGTTGTTTTTCATCGGTAGCCCCATACGGCGGCAAGAGCATCATATAAATAAGCCCAACGCTCAGCGCCATAACTAAAAACATGTTGTGTAAAGACACCTTTAAAACAAAGGCCATTAGATAAAGCGCACACAAAAACAGCGCACACAAAACCATTATGACATTATAATATACAATTATAAAATTGCCTATTGCATCAACGCCTAGCGTTGTGGTAAGGCTGCCGCTTTGCTGTTTGCCGTTTACCGTTATATCGTCCATTTGCGGCACTTTTTCTTCGCTCTTTAAAAAGCTAACCGTCCCCTCGCTTTGTAGCTCAACTTCAACACTCAGCGTCAGCTCCTCGTAAAGCGACATATCTATCGCATCTTCAAACGCTACTATGACGTGCGGCGTAAGCATGTCCTCGGTGTACACTATAACACCGCCGCTCTGTGCCACGGCTGTATCGCTGTCGTCTTTTAGCTGTGCCTTTATGCTTACATCGCCATTCGCCTCGCTCATATCCGCATACAAAATAACGCTGCGCAGCGCTTTTTCGCTTGTAAAAGTCTGCTCTATTATATCGCCGCTAACCAAAGGCTTTGTTAGCGCTTGAGAGTATGGGTTAAGCTCTTCGCTCCTTGATTTTAGCGCGAGCTCCGGCATTGCAAAAACACGCACCAGCGTAAAAACAATTATAACTGCTAAAAATATGCACACCATATTTACAATGTGTTTATATTTTTTTATAAGCTTTATCATTTGACATTCACCTTTAGTTTTACTATTTGCCGGCCTTGCCGACACCCTACAAATACCGAAGTCATCTTTAAATATAGGGTACATGCGCAATATATTTAATCTTGGCTTTTACACGCACCTTTACACAATACAGATACTATTATACACAATTTTTGCTAAAAAGTAAAAGCATTTGCGCATTTATACACCTTTGCGCCTATTCTTTTGTTGGTTTGCACAAAAAAACAGCCCCTGCTAGCAAATCAGCTTAAAGTAAATTGCTCTTTATATCAATTTGCCCTGTGCTTTTTTCTTCTTTTTTTCAGCGCACCATAATATATTTAAAGCGCGCACCTATGTGTAGGTGTTGACAGACGAAGACTTTGCAAAAACAAGAGAAAAATTTTTGCCGGATGAAACAAAAAGCTCCGGCAATACTGTGTGTATTAACGAGTATTTTGTAAAATATGACGGAAATTTTGCCGGCGCTTTTTGTGAAGGCGAGTTTTGGGGCAGCTCTTATATTGTGCCCAACCCACACTACCTAATGTAATTTACCGCTGATATTTACTTGTAAATTAAAGCTTTTTAGTGTAAAATATAACAAGCGTTTATTTATAAAAACTTAAACTATATGCAAGGCTTTAGCCTAATTATTGCATATGGCGTTAAAATAAATAAGAATAAGAGGGGCTTTGTTTTGCTTAATATTTTACTGTTTGTCATAGCGTTTGGCGCATCTACCATAGGCGCCATAAGCGGCATAGGCGGCGGCGTAATAATTAAACCTGTAATGGATGCGTTTAGCGGCATGCCTATAGGCACAATAAACTTTTTATCGGGCTGTACAGTGCTTACAATGTCGGTTTCGTCTTTTATTAGGGGCCTAAAAAACAAGGCGGACATAAACTACGCCATAAGCATACCCCTCGCAATAGGCGCAAGCATCGGCGGCATATGCGGCAAGGCAATTTTTGCATCTCTTAGCGGCAATCTTGGGTTGTTGCAGTCATCCCTACTTCTTGCAATTAACATTTTTGTGTTTTTATACATACTTAAAAAATCTAAAATTGTTAGCTTGCACGTACAAAACATGTTTGCCTGCATTGCTATAGGTTTCGCACTTGGCTGTATTTCGTCATTTTTAGGCATAGGCGGCGGGCCTATAAACATTGCCGTTTTATACTATTTCTTCTCCATGACACCTAAAATTACAGCCAAAAACTCTTTGTTTATAATTTTATTTTCGCAAATTACTAGCCTTATTACAACATTTGCAACTAACGATGTGCCCACCTTTTCGCCGGTTGCCTTGGGCTTAATGTGCCTTGGCGGCGTTGTTGGTGCTATTATTGGCGGCAAGCTTGACCTTATTATGGACGACGATATTACCGAAAAGTTTTTTATGGTAGTGCTGTCGCTGTTAATCTTGCTCAATGTATATAATATATTTAATTTTATACTCTTAGTATAAATATTTATTGTTTTTGCATTTTGTACAGCAAAAAATTATACTGCCTAGCTGCAAAAGCAGCGGAGAAAACCACGCTTTTTTATTAAATTAATACTGTAAAAAGCATAACATTAATTGGCATGTGCTCGGCGCACGACATGATAAACGGGACTGTTCATCAGCTATATTATAAAACAAAAAACCTGCCTTTGTAAAAGCACAAAGGCAGGTTTTATTATTGCTGTATAAAAATATATTTAAGCGTAAAATTTAAGGCGCATACTGTCGTATAGCGGCACGCCGCGCGCTTTGTGTTTAACACCGCAAGGCAATTTTACGCTCACGGTTGCACGCTTTTTCTTTTTTAAAAAAGGCGAGTGGTACAAAGTATACATCGTGTCCTTAGCAAATATGCACACGTGATACCTTGCAAAAAATCTTGTATAGCACATAGACAGCGTATAGTTGCTATTTGTGCGCAAACCCTCTTTAAAGTAGCCCTCAACAGATAGCAAAATGCTGTATATGCCCGGCACAACCGCAACCCAAACCATGGCCAAAAAGGATGAATTTTGCACGCCCAGCACGACATATAGGCAAAGAGCAGCTGCCGTATATAAAAGCGGCCGCCATAAAAACTGCATTAAACTTTTTTGCCTGTTGTCGTATTTGTGGCCGCTGTCGCTTATATAATCGGGCAGCAGCAACGACGGGGAATTTTGCAGATGCTTTTTAAAAACCATTACGGGAAAATCTTTTACTTCAAAGCTGCCTGCTGTAACGTACAGCGGATACCTGCGCAATAGGCGTGCGGCAAGCGTAACCCTAACCTCGCAAGAATTAATGCAGTTTACTTTTATGCGCCGCTCTGTCTTTGAAAAAATGCCACACTTGCATAGTATAACACCGCCCGAGCGGCATACCTTTAGCCCCCATGTTGTTATAAAGGAATACATTAGCATAACACTTGTAAACGCAAAAAACACAGAGATTAAAAGTGCCAAACCCGCAGGTAAAATCTGTCTTAATATCTGCTCGTACACAATAATATTCTCTTGTGCCTCGCCCGCTAATTCCACTATGTTTCGCCCTAAAATATCGGCTATACTGCGCGCTGTAAAATATATAAAAAGTGCGGTAGTTATGGCATTTGCGCTAATTAGTATTAGCATAAAGCGCTCTGTGCCTGCCGGCTCAAACACACTGTTGTCTCTGTTTAGCGGCATTAGCGTGCCCACAACTTTTTGCGCTGTATTTTTTGGCAGTATTAAAGTTAATTTTTTTGGCGCAACATGGTTTTTAAAGTACAAAGTGACCCTTGCCGCATAAAATATCCTGTAGTAAAGCGGCCTTGATATATTAACCGCAGCTATGCTGTTTTTGTCGTAAATTCTGCTGTGTTTATATATTGCACGGCTCTTAACCGTTATGCATTTATCAGACAGCGAGAAACTTGTATTCCACCACAAAAAAATGGCCACAGCAGCACATGCAAGCAATATAAAACCGCCCTGCATAAATGCGTCTACAACGCCGTAAAAATCCAGCTTAATTAAAGCCTGCACTACCGGTACAACACCTATAAGCAAACCGTATTTTATATATTTTAAGCTGTAAAATACATGAAATCGCATGTTGTTTTTATACGGCAAAAAATCACTCCCTACTGCGCAAAACAAGCGTGTCTGCAAGCTTTTGTGCCATTTTAACGCCTATGCCCGGCACTATATAAAACCCACAAGAGCTTATAATAATTATTATACAAGAGCTGTAAATGCTCTGGAGCGGTAGCTCGATAATATGGACGCCAGATATAAAGCGGCGTGTAAGGCGATGTGTAAACTTAAACCACAACCCATGCCTTAGCGACACATGGTTTTTGCCGACATACATTTTTATGCGCGAGATATAAAGCGCTGTCAGCAGTAATAAAAACACGCAAAAAAACGCAAGCACAACACTTGCCACAACATGTTTTACAAGCAGTGCAACTACAGCCAAAATAATTATTATAGGTGACGCAAGCCACAGTGCGGCAACTGCCGCCGCCTTATACGGCACATGTATATACATTATAATAACTCCGATCAAAAATCATAAGCGGCAATTTATTGGCGCAAGTAAACACACGATGCGTCCTTAATTTATTTTATGCAAAAATATGTGTGCATATTACGCGGCTGCCGCAAAATAAACGCCTTGCAACTATATAAAATACGCACACCGCACTTATAACTATACTATAGTGCAGTATGCGTATTTTTATTATTTATATTTATTTTTTTTACAAATGCCTGCATCGACAATGCTATAGCCGCGTGTATAACTCGTCATCTACGGCAATGGCATTTGCATCGTCTTCTTTTGTTTTTGGCAATTTATCTTCGTCTTCCTCTTCGGCCTCTGCCAAAACTTCCGCCTCAACTTCTGCCTCGGCTTCTTCTTCCTTATTCTTTTGCTCCACAAGCATCTTTAAAAAGTCGCCCGACGGCACAGGCCGTGAGAAGTGATAACCCTGTGCGCCATCGCAACCAATGCTATCTAGCAGGTCTGCCTGGTCACGGTGCTCAACACCCTCGGCAATAACGGCTAAGTCTAAGTTTTTTGCAAGTGTAACTATGCTCTCAACTATTGTAACACCCTTTAAGTCATCAAGCCTAAACATGCAAAATTCTTTGTCTAGTTTTAGCACATCAATGGGTATATCCTTTAGCCTGTTATAAGACGAGAGGCCCGATCCAAAGTCGTCCATGGAGATCGTAAAGCCAATCTCGCTCAATTTTTTTATGGCTGTAACAGAGGACTCAAAGCTCTCGATAAACACACCCTCCGTAATCTCTAGCTCTAAATCTGAGGTTTGGATGCCGTTTGTGCGCACTGTTTTTAACAGCGTTGTTATTAGCTCGTCATCAAGCAGGGTAAAGCCCGACAAATTTACCGAGATTTTATGCCCTTTGACAATGTCGTAATTTTGCTTAATAAACCTGCAAACGCTTTGCAACACGTGGTAATCCAGGCGAATTACAAACCTGTTGCTC
>CAYJBO010000002.1:7189-59495 GCA_964368295.1 uncultured Bacteroides sp. | reverse complement strand
AGAGGTATGAACTGATCCGGAAAAAATAGCGGCTTACCGTCTCTAAACCAGCGCACAAGGGCCTCTGCCCCCACAATTTTTCTTGTCTCAAGGTCTATTTTAGGCTGATAAAAAACCTCAAACTCGCCGCTAAACAGCGCCGTTTCCATCGTGGATACTATCTCGTTTTTCATAACGCGCTCTTGCATCATCTGCTGTGTAAAATCTACAAGAGTGCTGCCAAAACCGCTCTTTGCAATAAGCCGTGCATAATTAGCGCAGTCTATCATATAGTCAATATCCATGCTTGGGTCTTGTATTACAAACCTGCCAACGCTCACGTGTAAAGAGTAATCGTCGCCTATCACCTGGCGCAATGCAATCCTAAAAAGCATATCGCTCTTAGGCGCCGCGCCCATTTTTTGGTTGTTATTTTTTGTTGGCACAAATATTAAAAAGTTGTCGTTGCTCTCTCTTGCTATAATAGCCCTCTCGTCAATATTATCAATAAGCGACTGTGCCAAAACTTTTAAAACTTCGTTGCCCTTTGTGTAGCCAAAAAGCTCGTTTACAATTTTAAAATCGTCGATATCTAGCGACATTATCGAGTATTCCGCAGGTTTTGCGTCTGCTAAAATTTTATTTACATTGCTAAAGAAACAATATTTTGTTGCAAGCTGTGTACACTCGTCAACGTTTAATATATTTTTTAAATCTCTTTCACGGCGCGCATTAAGCTTCCAAACAACTATAAAAAACATGCTAATAATTACTGTAATAACACTTATAATAATTGCCAAATTATCCGCTAAAAAATCTGCAAGCGTCTGCTCGCCATTATATTCTACAGAGCCTTTTGCGACTATATTTTCAACGTCCTCGGCGCTTAGCCTTTCTATGGCTATGTTAAATATTTCAATAAACTGCTCTTTATTTTCCAAGCTGTCGCTTACATAAAAGCTAACGGGCATCTCGTAGCTCAACTGATATGTCGAACAATCCTCTTTATCTAAATTAGAAAGTATATACTCTACAGAGACGGTGGGTGTGACAAGATAATCTATTCCACCGGCGCTCAAAATATCAATAAGCACCTGCATGTCGTTGTAATAAGTTATTATATAAGAGCCGTACGGCTTTAAAGACTCGCTAAAATCAACATCAAAGTAAGATAGCGCGCCCGCATTATTGTAACCCTCATCTACATCTACCCGCTTGCTTATCATAGACAGCGCAAGGGCAAGGTATGGGTCTGTCTTTGAGTAATTAGACTGCGACGAGTGTTGATTGTGAATAGAAAGGCTCAAATCGCTCTCAAAACTTTGCGAAACAACGCCGTCTATCTCTACATATTGCAGCTCAACACCCATGTCGTAAGCCAACAAATCAAGTATCTCTACCAATATGCCGTCGGGCTCGCCCGATTGTGCTGTGTACTCAAGCGGCGGCGTATTGCTAGAATAATTTACCGTAATAACGCCCTTTTGCTCTAAAAGCTGTTTTTGCTGTACTGTGAAGTTTGGCTTTGCAAGTTGCCTGTCCTCCATGTACTCCACTTGTAATCGTTGAGAAAAAGTCACGTCCTCTAGTGCTATTTTGTCAATCCCCTCGTTTACAAGGGCCAACATTTCCATGTTGTCTTTTCTTGTAATATAATACATAGGCTCTTGCCCTATGTTTGCAACTAGCTCCATGTCGCCTGTTGTGCGTGCATATTCCATCAGCCTCAAACTGTATTTTCCGCTTGTTGTCTGCCATTTTACATTGTCTTCATACTCTGTTAGCGTCAAATTAAAATCAACATTATTTTGTGCGGCAAAACCGTTTAAACGCGCCTCGTGCACATAGTACTCGCCATAGTCGTCAACGCCTATGGTTAAATTTTCCATAGCATCAAAATCATTATACGCAACACCCGAGCCAATAGATGCAACTATGACAAGCTCTACACTGGACAGCGGAGCGTTTGTGGCTAAAAAATTCTCACTTATATAGCTGTCGGACACGGACACAGGGCCGAGAAAATCAATCTCCCCGCTCTCAAGCATTACAAGCCCCTCTTGCGGAGAAACGGCAATGTGATTAAAACTAAAATCTACATGTTTCTCAATCTCATCAAAATAATTTTTGCCCACGCCATTTTCATCGGTAAAGCTCATATGGTCAGAGCCATTTATGTAGCCTACGTTCACTTCTGTTTGTGGCGTTGATGTATCTGTTAAGCTTTGAGCGAATACGCCACCGGCAAGTAAAACCGCCGACAACAAAAACGCCAATAAAACACATAGTGCTTTTCTCATTACTTCCTCCATAAGAGATTACCACATCTTTTAACAATTGTCCGTGGTATCTTTAACGCAAATTGTATGCATAATGCAAAAAATTAATTTAAATAATACACGCTATTGTTTCGTCTTTATCAAGTAGGCGTTTGCCTGTATAAAACACGTACTAACGCCATAAAATTGTTTGCGAAGTGTATGGTGACACGGGGTAATAATAGGCAAAGCCTTACCTGCCCTTTAATAAATTTTCGTCTACCGGCACGTTTTCAACCTCTTCGTCGTAAACTGTAAAGCCATTTTTTCCGTTTGCTTTTGTAACGTAAAGCGCCTTGTCTGCGGCGGTGTAAAGCACGCCTAAATTGTTGCCGTGGTCCGGACACAGCGCAATGCCCACGCTTGCAGACAAATGTACTTCTTTGCCAACATCTTGCCCGTAAGTTACGTTAAAAGCCTCGCATATCATCTCGGCCTTTGTATAAATCATGCTTTCACTTTTGCAATTTTTCATAAACACAAAAAACTCGTCGCCGCCAACGCGGCCAACTATATCGTCGCTCCTAAACAAGTTAGACAGCTCTGCCGACAAATCGTACAATATTTTGTCGCCAACCATGTGCCCAAGACTGTCGTTTGCCGTTTTAAAAAAGTCTATATCAATTATCATAAGTGCATCCGTGCCCTCGCTGCCCGCGCGCGACACAAGTGCTTTTTTAATCATATTTTCGGTTGCCGCTTTGTTGTATAGCTGCGTGAGCGCATCGCGTGACGAGAGCTCCTCAAGCTCCATTATTTTAACGCGCTGGTTAGTAATGTCCGTTAGCTTGCCCACTATGCGCCCATTCTTTTTTTGTGCTGTGTCAAAACTTTTGTATGTGCATGTAAACCATGCGCCCTCTCCGTCCGGCAAAGAAAACTGTATCTCGCTCTCTTTTATGTGCTTTATGTCGGAAGCATTTGCCAAGACATTTGCAAAAACAAGCGCATTGTCGGAGAAAAAATTGCCCTTAAACACATACGCCTCGGGGAATTTTTCAAGAAACTCCGGTACATTAAGGCGCTTTGCAAGCGGCTTTGAAAGCCTTAGCGTCTTTGTCTCAAAGCTGTAATCGAAAAATATGTTAGAAGACAATTGCTCTATCATCTTTGCAAACTCATTTTCGCGCCTATAATTTTCTATAACGGCAATTTGCACTGTAATGTCCACCACAGACGCATACAAAAGCTTGCCTTTAGCCGCATCGTCAACAACTCTGCCGCTTACTTTTACAAATTTATACCCGTCGTACTTATTTACCGCCCTACAAGTAAGCTCAAACGTGCCCTCGCCGGAATTAAGCTGGTTTCTCACCTCTTCATTCGCAGCCTCGGCATCATCTTTATGCACTAACTTTAGCGCACTATTATTAAAAAGCTCTTTTACCTCTTGCCTTGTATAACCCACAAGATTAAAATAGCTGTCATTCGCCTCAATTATAGTAAAATCATCGACAAATTCAGTGACAATAACACTATCTACAATATATTTATTAACCGCGCTTATGTCCGAAATTACTCCTATAGAACTAGCCACATTATTAGACATATCCATCAAAACGCTCTCCTACCGGTAAATTTTTCAACTGACATTAACAAACAATACTACCAATAATTACATGTACATACACACTTATTATATAATAGTTATACATATATAACAAGTGTCATTTCTCGGTTTTTCGTTAAGATACCTCGCTATGTTTGTATTTTTAAAAATACATCGCAAAATCGCTACATCTATATCTCGTTTGGATAATAGTTATAATTTAATGCACTTTTGTGCAAATTAAAGCTGCATATTTTACCATTTTCGCCTTATTTATATACAGTTTTTAAATTTTACAAACTAGAAATATTAAAGCGCAAGGTAGTCTGCTATTTCCACTTGTTTTTCGCCCTTTAAATAAATCCTTGGCACCCTGTGCCCTACACTGGTTAAAATTTCGTAATTTACAGTGCCTGCAACTTGTGCAATGCGGCTTGCGCTGTCTGCAATGCCGTCCCCATAGAGCACGGCGGTATCGCCCTGTGCAACGTTATCAATGTCTGTTACGTCCACAACAATTTGGTCCATACAAACCCTGCCTATAATTTTAGCAGGCCGTCCGTTAATAGACACCGTGCCCCTGCTTGACATAAGCCTCGGGTATCCGTCTGCATATCCGGCGCTAAGTGTTGCGACGCGCATTGGTTTTTTTGCGCAAAAAGTTCTGCCATAGCTTATGCAAGTGCCCGGCTTAATTTCTTTTACTTGCGACACAACAGTGCACAGCTGTAAAGTAGATTTTAACTCTTCGTGCGCATTGTCCGCCGACGGCGACTGCCCATAAAGCGCAATGCCAACACGCACCATGTCGCAGTTAAACGGCTCCCACTCCAGCGCGCCGGCAGAATTACAGCAGTGCACCATGCCAAACGCTTTGCCCTTTGCCGCAAGGGCATCTATTGTGCGGCGCAGCAGCAAGTACTGTCCTTTTGTATACTCTACGTCCTCATCTTTTACGCTGTCGGCCACGGCAAAGTGGGTATAAATGCCGCTTGCGTTTATACCTTTTAAGGAGCACGCCTTTGCTACCTCACAGGCGCAGGCCTCTAAATCATCGCTGCCACCAACAGCGCTAAACCCAAGGCGCCCCATGCCCGTATCTATCTTAACATGCACGTCTATACACACACCGTGTTTAATTGCACAGTCCGCAAGCTCTTGTGCGTATTGTAGCGTGTGCACCGTTTGCACAATATTATTTTCTGCAAGCTCTTTTGCAAACTGCGGCGTTGTGTAGCCTAGTATTAATATGTTGCCTTTTATGCCGCTTCTGCGCAGCTCTTGCGCCTCTTGCAGGCTGCTTACACCAAACCACGTTGCGCCAAGGCTCTCAAAAAGGGCGGCTACTGTTTTTGCGCCGTGCCCGTATGCGTTGGCCTTTACAACGGCCATAACAGGGGTTGGGTGCGCTGTTTTGCACACGGTATTAAAGTTTTCTTTTAGCGCATCAAGGTCTATTTGCGCCCAGCAGTGTTTTTCAAACTCCATACTTTAGCCTCCCCCTTTTATTTTTTGTTATACTTATTTATATAATAACATATTTAATGCAAATAAAAAAGCACCAACATTAAAATAAAACAAATATTGCATATTGCCCCGTGTTTTAACGCTTAAAAAAATAAAATTGACATGCAAGCTACAGCTAGTATTAACGAGCAAATAAGAGTATTTGCGAGTTGATAGGTATGTAAATTAATTTTTTTATAAAAAGTGTTGACTTGGAGCTTTGCTTGGTATATAATCATACGTGCGCCAACAAAGTTATTTTGTGGCGTGGGTATTGTGTGATGACAAAACGACTGCAAATTGCATTCAGGGCTGTCTTTCACATAAGACAGCATTTTAAATATTTTCACAGGAGGAACTCTGATGAGCACAACTTTAGCAAAACCCGGCAAAGTAGAGCGCAAATGGTACATCATTGATGCTGCCGGCAAGCCACTTGGCCGCACAGCCGCAACAGTTGCAGTTTTACTGCGCGGCAAAAACAAAGTTACATTTACACCTAACGTAGACTGCGGAGACCACGTAATTGTTATAAATTGCGACAAAGCAGTTTTGACAGGCTCTAAGCTTGACAAAAAGTTCTACTACCACCACAGCGGCTGGGTAGGCGGCATGAAAAGCGTTAAATACCGCACACTTATGGCTGAGAAATCTGACAAAGCTATGACACTTGCCATTAAAGGCATGTTGCCGAGCAACGTACTTGGTGCACACGCACTAAAACGCCTGCGCGTATACAAAGGCGCAGAGCACAAAAACTTAGGCCAAAAGCCTGAAGCATACAAAGCTTAAACGGGAGGCATTAAATTATGTACGAGACAAAATCTTATTTTTACGGCACAGGTCGCCGTAAAAGCTCCGTCGCCCGAGTAAGAGTGTATAACGGCACGGGCAAAATTACAATTAACGATCGTGATATCGACGACTTTTTTGGTCTTGAGACACTTAAGTTAATAGTGCGTCAACCGCTTAACACAACAGGCACAGATGGCAAATTTGACATCGTTGTTCGTGTTGCCGGCGGCGGCGTTTCCGGCCAAGCTGGCGCTATCCGCCACGGCCTTGCACGCGCACTTTTAGGTTACGACGAAAGCCTTCGTCCTCAACTTAAAAAGGCAGGCTTCTTAACACGTGACCCACGTATGAAAGAGCGTAAGAAATACGGTCTTAAAGCTGCACGTCGTGCACCGCAATTTAGCAAGCGTTAATTTTACCGCTTTAAAACTAATTGCGCATGCTTTAAATGCGTATCACATGCAAATATCGGCAGACGGTTTTATTGCCGTCTGCCGTTTTTTATTGTATAATGCAGCAATTGCAAATAACATTAAAAAAGGGGGGCACATAGTGGACAAGATAAAAACCACAAAAACCGGCACGGCAGACGTAAAACTGCCATTGGTACTGGCACTTTGTGCCGTGGCACTTGCCTTTTGCTTAGCGCTTACTTTTTTAATTGCAAGCGACATAAGCAGCACAGCGGCCGTCGACATCAGCGGCTACGACAAATCTACCCCAAAAAACTTTTTTTACAGCGCAGACGTTGTTTACAGCGACAACAGAATTGACATAACAGGCTTTGCCCTCACGGGCGGCGAGAGCGCGCTTACTTTTGACACATGGGTGTGTCTTTACGATGAAAACGAGCAAGCATATATAAAAATCCCAACCGCTATGCGCATAGACGAGGGCATAAACGCAATTGTGGCGGACGGGGTTAGCTACGGGCGCAGTGGGTTTACAGCCTTTGTTGAGCTGGCGCAGCTTGACAGTGCGGCGCAGGCTTATGAGATATGCTTTTTATATACAAATTCACAGCAAAAATACCTAGTGCACACAGGGCACAAACTGGAGAGCGGCATTTACTCCAACACTTAGTTTGAGTTAAAGCTTTTGCATTTGCAAGTATTTTACTACAGCAAGGGGATGACAGGCATGAAATTAAACATATTAAAAAGCGCTAGCGCAAAGCAAAAAGTGTATTTTTACGCGCCGTTTTTTGCGCTTTTTTTGTTTTTACTGTATGCTTGCTTAACATTTAACGGCCTTGGCGCTGTTGGTGACGAGCATGTTTACGCCATGAAGTTTGCGCAGTCGGGGCTCATAAATTTGTCGGTAGAAAACTACCTCACTTGGACATCACGCACATTAATTGACGCCGTTTTAATTTTATTTGCCGTCTTGCCGTTTCAAGTGTGGTCTTTTACAAACGCACTGCTTATGACACTATGTGTGTTTACAATTTGCAAAGTTGTAAACACCGGCGGCTTGTTACACGTAAATTTAGCCGTTATATGTGCTTTTTTATGCATTAAATGGCAGTATATGTCCACGGCAGGCTGGATAGCCACAACCACAAACTATCTGTGGCCGGCAACGTTTGGCATTTTTTCCATTGCTATATTGCACAGTGCTTGCGCCGGCAAAAAAGTTACTTTACCGCAGTATGTATTTTCTTGCTTTGCCATTATTTACAGCGCCAACATGGAGCAAAACCTACTATTCCACCTTATATTTTTGCTGGCATTAACGGCATACTTAATAATTACAAAAACACGCTTACACTCAATAATTTTTGCACATCTTGCCATGTGCGGCGTGTGCGGTGCATATGCACTATTATCTCCCGGTGCGGCGGCAAGGTACTCATCAGAGGTTGCCTCTTACTTCCCCGATTGGGCCATGCGCAGTGCACTGCGCAACATTGAGCTTGCGCTGTCGTCGTCTATGCGGCTATTTATTTTTGAGCGAGACTATATTTTTACATGCTTTTGCATATTTTTATTTGCCGCAGTGTGGCAGAGCCAAAAAAACTATTGTTACCGCCTTATAGCTGCAGTGCCTTTGCTTTGCACGCTTGTGTTTGGCTTTTTTAAGGACGCAGTACTTGCCGTGCTGCCAATACTTAGCTTTGTGCCAAACAGCGTAACGCCGGAGGGTATAATTACATTTGCAAACAGCGGCAATTTTTTATCGCACATACCGTTTTTAGTTATTTGCGCCACATTAAGCTGTATTATAATATCGCTTTACCTTGCGTTTGGCCACTGCAAAGGCGCACTTTTGGCAATTTTAATATTTTGCACAGGCTTTGCAACTATTGCCGCAATAGGTTTTACCCCAACGGTGTGGGTGTCGTCTTTGCGCACCGCATTAATTTTTATGCTTTGCCTTGTTGCATTAATAGGCAAACTGGCGTGCAAGCTCGCAATAAGCAGGCGCATCTCAACCGCTGTTTGCTATACATGCACTGTTATATTTGCGGCTATCGGGTGTTATAACCTTATAAGTATTTAATATTGACAAGGCGCAAAACCGGCCTGTACACGCTAGGTTTTAAGCCCAACACATACAAGCCTTGCACATTTAAAAAGCATAATTTTGCTGTTTTATATTTTATTGATACGCTGCAATTTCATCGGTCCATTTTGGTGAGAGTTTTAGATACACCTCATAAAAATCATCGTCGCTGTGTGCAATTAGCGTTTCGCTATTATTTCTTTCTCGCAGCCAATCGGCAATAATGGAAAGGTCGTCTACAATAGCATCTATCTCTTGCTCAAGGCTATTTTCTTGCCCGTCTATATCAGTCAAAACGTAATTTTCAAGTGCCGATATATAATAGTCCATAACGGCAATGTACTGCGTATTTTGTGAAGGCTCGCTCACACCTGTGTAATATTGCATCGAAGAATTTAGCCCCTCTATCGCATAGAAAACATCTGACATCGCTAAATTTTCGCTTTCTAGACGGCGCACCGCATTATAGAGTGAAATTTGATAGTTATTTATATCCGTTTGACTTGTTGCATAGCTTAATTGATTTTGCTGATTTAGCGCATTTGACATAAGCAGCACCGCCGATGAAGAGATCGCTAACATAACTGCTAAAACAAAAATAATTAATTTATATTTTTTCATGTGCAACCTTTCTTTAAAAAACTTATTTTTAAACGATTTTACGTGCATAATGTTTTATTTTACCCCCGAGCATAAATACAATGTAGCACAGAGGAGCACACTTTGCAACATTTATTTATTTTTTGCCGCAAAACACTTGCTTTTTGCGCTAAAATATGGTACAATGTTTCAGCCGCATGATGTGGGCGCACAAACACCGTTGCAACAGTACGGTTGCCCTAAACTCAGCGAGACTTAATTAAATGAGGTATAATATGTACGCAGTAATAGTTACCGGCGGTAAACAGTACCGTGTAGAAAAAGGCGACACAATCTACGTTGAAAAACTAAACGTAGAGGCAGACAGCACATTTACATTTGACAATGTTTTAGTTGTTGGCGACGAGGGCAAAGTTAAAGTTGGCACACCTAATGTTGCAGGTGCATCTGTTAAAGGCACAGTTATTAAAACAGGCAAAGGCAAAAAACTTAACATTTTAACATACCGCCCAAAAAAAGGCAGCATGCGTAAAATGGGACATCGCCAACCGTTCACAAAAGTTGAAATCACCGAGATAATCGGTTAAAACAAAGGAGGTTTAATTATGGCACATAAGAAAGGTGTAGGCTCTACAAAAAACGGCAGAGACTCCGAATCAAAACGCCTTGGCGTAAAACGTGCTGACGGACAGTTTGTTTTAGCCGGCAATATACTTGTACGCCAACGTGGCACACACATTCACCCAGGTGACAATGTAGGCCGTGGCAGTGACGACACATTGTTTGCTCTTGTTGACGGCAAAGTTAAGTTTGAGCGCATGGGACGTGACCGCAAAAAGGTTAGCATTATGCAATAATTTGCATTTAATGCACGCGCAGCTTATTTAAATTATGCACACATTTAATATGTGTGCTTTATTGACAGCCTGCTGAACCCTCCTTGCGGAGGGTTCATTTTTATACATTATTTTCTGTGGCGTTAAAGGGTTTTTTTATAATTTTGCTATGTTTTGGCAATAATTATCACAGCGCTATTTTTATTTGCCTTTGCTTTGCATTTGCGCCACTTTTGCACATTAGAAACGGAGATTACAACATGTTTATAGATACAGCTAAAATTAGCATTAAAGCCGGTAACGGCGGCAACGGTGCGGTGTCTTTTCACCGCGAAAAGTACGTAAACGCAGGCGGCCCTGACGGCGGCGACGGCGGAAGAGGCGGCGACGTTGTTTTTGTGGCAGATGCTAATTTATCTACGCTGATGGATTTTAGATACAAGCGCAAGTACACGGCCAAAAACGGCGACGACGGAAGCAGCGCAAAATGCAGCGGACGCAAGGCGGACAACCTTGTTATTAAGGTGCCACAGGGCACTGTTATCAGGGACGCTGCCACAAATTTAATCATAGCCGACATCTCGTCTAGCGAGCCCGTTACAATAGCCAAAGGCGGCAGGGGCGGCTGGGGCAACTCTCACTTTGCAACGCCCACAAGGCAAATACCAAAGTTTGCAAAGCCCGGCCAGCGCGGCGAGCAGTTAGATATTTTACTAGAGCTTAAACTTATAGCAGACGTGGGCTTAATAGGCTTTCCCAACGTAGGCAAAAGCACAATTATATCCACAATAAGTGCCGCTAAGCCAAAAATTGCAAACTATCACTTTACTACTCTATCCCCTGTGCTTGGCGTTGTTAGCATTGCCGACGGCGCAAGTTTTGTTGCCGCAGATATACCGGGGCTTATTGAGGGCGCAAGCGAAGGCGTGGGCCTTGGCCATGCATTTTTACGCCATGTGGACAGGTGCAGGCTTTTGCTGCACGTTGTTGACGTGTCGGGCTGTGAGGGCCGTGACCCAAAAGACGATTTCCACAAGATTAACTACGAGCTTGAGAATTTCTCCTCTGAGCTCTCCACACGTGAGCAGATAGTGCTTGGCAACAAGTGTGACATTGCAACTAAAGAGCAAATTGAAGACTTTAAACAGTTTATTGAGGATATGGGCCTTGTGTTTATGCCTATTTCTGCCGCTACACGCATGGGGTTAGACGCACTGCCCGGCACAGTTTACGAGCGCTTGCAGACATTGCCACCTGTTGCAATTTACGAGCCGGAGTACTTTGCGCCGCAAAACACGGCCCAAGGCGACAGCGAATTTGAGATAACACGTGAGGGCGAAAACACATTTGTAATTGAGGCCCCGTTCTTAGTGCGCATACTTGAGAGCGCAGACGTTGACGACTACGAGAGCCTACAATACTTCCAGCGCAAGCTTGTAGACAGCGGAATTATAGAAAAACTTGTTGAGATGGGCGTTAACGAGGGCGACACAATTAGAATTGATGATTTTGAATTCGATTACGTGTTCTAATACTTATCGCTACTTGTTATATAATTAGTTTTTATTACTCATTGTATTTTATTTACAAGATGCAGACACATATAATACTGTAAAACACTGCCTATAGTGCACAACATTACAAAGGGGACTTTGCCATTGCTTTTTGACACAAAGGGCCAGATAGACATACACGAATACTCTGCGATATCGCTCGCATTTTTGGGCGATTCTGTGCTGGATTTGCTTATGCGCACTAGGCTTTTAGAGCGCACTAGGCTGTCGCCTGCACGCCTGCACGACAATGCGGTAAAAGTAGTTTCTGCAAAGGGGCAGCACAAGGCGCTAGAGCTTATTGAGCCACTGCTTACAGAGCGTGAGCAAACTGTTTTGCGCCGTGGTAAAAATGCGACAAAAAATACCGTTGCTAAAAATGCAACGGCAAAAGAGTACAGCTCTTCCACTGCGCTTGAGGCCGTGTTTGGCTGGCTTTATATGCAAAACGATAAAGAGCGCATTGAGTATTTATTTGACGTCATTTGGCAAGGCATATATATAAACGGCGCAGACAAAGAGTAATTTACACGGCCGTTTTACTGTGTAGCACGCTTTGGCAAAGGCGCTATTTACAGCGCAAATTGTTATTTAAACACTCTATTTATAAAACTGAATAACATATAAAAATAGACTATTTCAACGCTTTGTCATTACAGTGCATTGAAATAGTCTATGCTTTGTTTTGCGTACTTTTTTATTGCCTGAGACAGCTCCTCGAGTGAAGAGAACTCAACCGTGTCGGCTATGCGGCTGTAAAAAGACACTTTTATGTCGCTTCCGTACAAATCTTTTTTGTCAAAGCCTATAATATGCGTCTCACACGTCACGCCCTTGTCGTGTAGCGTGGGCCGCTCGCCTATGCCTGTAACAGAGTGGTACTCGGCGCCATCGTATGTTGTTTTTGTTATGTACACACCGTCTTTGGGCCTTGCCATGCCCTGTGCAAAAATTTGATTTGCCGTGGGATAGCCGAGGCCCTTACCATTGCCCCTGCCCCTCACAACCGGTGCGTCCACACAGTACGGCACGCCCATTAGCATGTGCACCGCCGCAACGTCTCCGCTTTGCAGCGCCTTGCGTATGCGTGTGGAAGAAACAGTATCGTCGCCTAAATTTTTAAGCTTTTCTACGTGCAACTCTATGCCTCTATCTTTGCAAATTACTTTTAAAAGCTCCGTATCACCGCTTTTTTTTGCGCCAAATGTAAAGTTTTCTCCGCAGTAAACAGCGCGCGCATTTAACCTTTTTACCAGTATTTCGTCTGCAAACTGCTGTGGAGAAAGCGCATTAAAACTCTCAAAAGGCGGGCAATACATAATGTCTACCCCAAGTTGCTCTATCCTTTTTGCCTTTTCTTTTTGCGATAGAATATTAAGGCCTTTGCCGGCTGTGCCGGCGCTTTGCAGTGTAAATGTAAACACCGCACTCTTTAGGCCTTGCTCTTTTGCCCTTATTACTGCCGGCATTATAACGCTGCGGTGGCCAAGGTGCACCCCGTCAAAATACCCTAGCGATGCCACTGTGCCGCCCTGTGTATACTGCTGTGCATTTTCAGTGCAATACATCATATCTTCGGTGCCCCCTCTCGGCTTACTGCGCAGATAAACGTGTTTTATCTGCCGCAAAAAATCTTTTTAATGTGCAGTGTATTATCCTGCACGGTGCAAACGCCTATAAAGCTACCGTCTTTTTTATAGGCCTTATACGTGCCATCTTTTTCGTAAAACTTGTATGTAGGCGCACCGTTTAAAAGCCGTTTAAACACTTCATCGTTTACATTAAGGCTCGGTAAATCGTCAAAAACAGTGTCAATGCTCAAAAGCAAGCTCTCAAGCGTGCCGCTGTCTTTTGCGCTTTGTATCTCCTTTAAGGTCTTTGCGCCTTGCAGCGTGTAAACGCCCGCCGTTGTACGGCGCAAATCTGCCATTGTGCCAACAGTGCCAAGCGCATTTGCAATATCCTCTAAAAGCACACGCACATACGTGCCCTTGCCGCAGTGGATTGTAAATTTATGCTCGTTTTCGCCACAGGCACCCATATATGTTATGCTGTGCACAACAATAGGGCGTGGCTGTCTTTCTACCTCAATGCCCTGCCTTGCCGCTTTGTATAGCGGACGCCCGTTAATTTTAACGGCCGAGTACATGGGAGGAAGCTGCATTCCCTCGCCTAAAAATTGCGGTATAATGCTATTTATTGTCTCTTCATCCATGTTGTCCGGCACGGCTTTTTGCTGTGTAACCTCGCCTGTAATGTCGCCTGTGTCTGTTTTTTTGCCCAGCAAAAGTGTGGCCACATACGTCTTGTCGTGGCGCTTTTGCATGTCTACAGCCTTTGTTGCATCGCCTATAAAAACAGGCAAAACACCGGTTGCCATGGGGTCTAGCGTACCGCTGTGGCCTATGCGCTTTGTGCCGCATATTCCACGCAGTTTCGCCACCACGTCAAACGATGTAAAGTCTGTAGGTTTATCTACTATTAATATCCCCGTCATATAAAATGCTCCGTATATCTGTTGCTCTATTATTAATTTTGGGCAAAGAGCTCACGCTCTACCTCTTTTAAAACGGCCGATTTAACACTGTCTAGGCTGCCTAAAACCTCACAGCCTGCCGCCTGTGGGTGTCCGCCGCCGCCAAGTCGCGAGCAGATTGCAGATGCATTTATTCCGCGCTTGCTCCTAACGCTAACCTTGTAGCTGCCATTTGTTTGCTGGCGCAGTGTAAGGCCTACGTCCACGCCCTCAATAACACGTGGTATCGCAGTAATGCCCTCCAAATCAGTCGGTTCTATTTTGCTGTGCTCTATTTGCTCCAGCGACAAATTAATCATTGCACAGCGCTCATCAAAAAAGTATTCAAGGCTGTCAAGTGCCAGGCGCTCTATCTCAATGCGGCTCTTGCTCTTGCTCTCAAAAATGGCCTCGTTAATGTCTTTTGTGTTTGCGCCAAGCTCTATCAATCGCTGTGCTACATGGTGCGTTTTTGCAGTTGTGTTCGAAAACTTAAAACAACCTGTGTCCGTTACAATTCCCGTGTACAGGCAGTCTAAAATCTGCTGTGTCATAGGCACGCAAAGCTCACAAATCACGCTGTAAATAATCTCTGCCGTTGCCGCCGCCTCACTGTCTAAAAGCATTTCGTCGGCATAGCCCGGGTTAGAGCCATGGTGATCTATGCATAAATTAACGCGCTGAACATGGTCTTTTATAGCCTCGCCAAAAAGCTGTGTGCCCGCCACGTCAACCGATATTTTATACTGCGGCTCAAAACTGCCGTCGTACAAACTAAGGCTCATATAGTCGTAGCGCTTTGATATTTCGTCTGCGCAAATAATTGCGCATTTTTTTTGCATAGATTTTATTGCATGGCAAAGTGCACCTGCACTGCCTATTGTGTCTCCATCCGGGTTTTTATGGCATATTATAAGCACGTTATCAACGGTTTTTATTCGCTCTGCCGTTTGTGTTACGTCTAACCTCTCGCTCATATGCTCTCCTTTACTTACGCTTATAGCAACTTTTGCACATTTATTTATCGTCGTGCAACTTTGCCAATAAGTCGTTTATATGCCCTGCGTATGCAGTGCCCTCGTCTGCTATAAATCGCATTTCGGGCGCTTTTCTTATATGCATACGCTTTGCAATTTCGCTGCGCACATGGCCTGCCGCGCGGTTTAGTGCCGCCGCGGCATCTTTTGACGCATTTTGCTCGCCCAATTTGCTTACATACACTTTGGCAAGCGACAAATCTTGTGATACTTCTACACGCATCACCGTTAAAAAGCCTTGCACTCTTGGGTCTTTCATCGCGCCAATTATGCTTATAAGCTCTCTTTTCATATCCTCGCTAAGGCGCAGGATGTTTTTGCTCTGTTTCATGTGCACCTCACTTTTTACACTCGGCTTTATTTAAGTTTTACAGCCGTTTTTTTATTATTGCCTAAAAGCCATGTTTAATGCAACGCATTATTTAGCACATGGCTAAAGGCATATTAATAACTGTGCATCACTGTTAAAATGTCGATATTTTTTGTTTATTAGTCCCTGTATTCCTCAATTATAAACGCCTCCATAACATCGCCCTCTTTTATGTCGGTAAATTTAACAAGGCCTATACCGCACTCAAAGCTTGTGGCAACCTCTTTCACGTCGTCTTTAAAGCGGCGCAGTGAGTCTATCTCGTCCTCAGTTATTACAATGCCGTCACGCACAAGACGTATTTTTGCACTGCGTGTAATTTTGCCCTCTTTTACGTAAGAGCCGGCAATTGTACCTGCCGAGGATATTTTAAACACGTTGCGAACCTCTGCACGTCCAAGCTCAACCTCACGGTATTTCGGTGCAAGCATGCCCTTCATAGCGTCTGTCACGTCGTTAATTGCGTCGTAAATAACACGGTACATGCGCATCTCAACCTCGGCGCTTGCCGCCTCTGCCCTTGCCGTCTCATCGGGGCGCACGTTAAAGCCAATAACAATGGCATTACCTGCGTTTGCAAGCATTATGTCCGATTTATTTATAGCGCCAACGCCTGTGTGTATAACACGCACACGCACTTCCTCGTTGCTTATTTTCTCAAGGCTCTGTTTAACTGCCTCGGCACTGCCCTGCACGTCGGCTTTTACTATAATTGCAAGCTCTTTGCGCTCGCCCTCGGCAATTTGGCTAAACAAATTGTCAAGTGTAACTTTTTTGTATGCATTAAACTGTTGCTCTTTGCTCTGCGTTTGGCGACGGTCTGCAAGCTCCCTTGCAAGGCGCTCGTCCTCAACTGCGTCAAACAAATCGCCTGCGCTTGGCACGGCTGTAAGGCCTGTTATCTCAACAGGTGTAGACGGGCCTGCCTCTTCAAGCACATTGCCAAGGTCGTCGCTCATAACCCTTACACGCCCAACTGTAGTGCCTGCAATTACAACGTCACCACGGCGCAGTGTTCCACGCTGTACAAGTATAGTTGCAACAGGGCCTTTGCCCTTGTCAAGGCGTGCCTCAATAACGGCGCCTTTAGCACGGCGGTCGGGGTTAGCTTTAAGCTCTTTTACCTCGCTTGTAAGGTTAATCATCTCAAGCAAGTCCTGTATGCCCTCGCCTGTTTTTGCAGATACTTTTACGCACACAACGTCTCCGCCCCATGCCTCGGGCACAATCTCGTGCACTGTAAGTTGCTCCATAACTTTGTCGGGGTTTGCCTCGGGTTTATCGATTTTATTTATAGCCACAATTATGGATACGCCTGCCTGTTTTGCGTGGTTTATTGACTCCACCGTCTGCGGCATAATGCCGTCGTCTGCTGCAACTACAAGCACTGCTATGTCTGTAAGGTTAGCGCCCCTTGCACGCATAGACGTAAATGCCTCATGTCCCGGTGTGTCTAAAAATGTTATGGGTTTGCCGTGCGATTCCACCTGGTACGCACCTATGTGCTGTGTGATACCGCCTGCCTCGCCGTCTGTTACACGTGTTTTGCGTATGGCATCAAGTATACTTGTCTTGCCGTGGTCAACGTGTCCCATAACAACAACAACAGGTGGGCGGTCTTGCAAGCTCTCGTCTGCATCATCGTCCGTCTCAAAAAGGCGGTCCTCAATGGTAACGCGCACTTCTTTAATAACTTTTGCGCCCATCTCCTCTGCCACAATAGAAGCTGTGTCAAAATCGATTTCCTCTGTCATATTTGCCATTATGCCAAGGCCCATAAGCTTTTTAATAACTTGTGCAACGTTGGCTTTTAGGCGGCTTGCTAGCTCGCCGACAGTAATTTCGTCCGGTATGCTAACTTTAAGCTGTGCATTACGTGCTTTTTCAAGCTGTAAGCGCTGTAATCTCTCCGACTCTGTCTCTGCGCGCTTTTTGCCAAAGGCGTTGTTGTTTCTGCCGCCAAAACGGTTTTTATTAAACTTTTGTTTGTTGCCTGCCGGCATTGGTTTGCGGCGGTTCTCTATATTTTTTGCACTTGCAAGCTCTGTGTATTTATCGTTAAATTTATCAAGGTTTACGTCTGTAGTCCTTGTGTCAACCGTTACGGTGACAACCTCTCTGCGTGGAGCTGATTCCTTAGTCTCTTTCTCCGGTTTTAAGTTGCGTATGCGCTCTTTTCTCGCCTCGGGCGGCTTGCGTGATTCCTTGTGCTTTGCAGCATCTTGCCCCTGTTGTTTTTGTGCGGCATTTGCCGTGTTTTGCGCTTGCTGTGGCTGGGCATTTTGCACAGGCCTTGCGCCATTTTGCGCTTGCTGTGGCTGAGCATTTTGTACAGGCCTTGACTGTGTGTTTTGTACAGGCCTTGACTGTGTGTTTTGTACAGGCCTTGACTGTGAGCTTTGTGCGGGCCTTGCCTGTGTGTTTTGTGCCGGCCTTGCGCCTTGCTGTGCCTTTTGCGGCGCATTTGCAGCAGGAGCTTGCGCCTTAGGCTGCTGTGGCGCCTCTTTTTTAGCCTCCGCTTTAGGCGACGACATAGCCTGCATATAGTCCTCAAGGCTGTCCACCGCAAACTGCGCAGTATAGTGCTCAAACACTTGGTTAAGCTCGTTTTCGCTAAGGGCTGCAGTGTGCTTTTTAGTCTCTTTAGACACCTTTTCAAGCAGCTCTATTACTTCTTTGTTCTGCTTGCCTAAATCTTTTGCTATATCGCTAAGTTTATGTTTAATTATCATTCATGTTCCTCCTTGATAGCGGCAGGTTGTGCCGCATTGCCGCTGTTTATGCTGTTGCGGCATAAATTTGCAAGTTGTATGTCTGTCACGGCAAAAATACCCGTTGGCTTTTTAGCCACTGCCGCAAGTTCCAGTTGTGTGTTTGTCATTTCGTGTGCGTCTACATACCCCTCGCAAAAGCGCAGTACACGCATTTTGTTTTTTTCAGAAAAATCTGAAGTGAACAGCACTGTGTATGCCTTGCCCTCCATCACCGATTTTTTTACGGCGTCGAACCCTGTTACAAGGCATCCTGCCTTTCTTGCCAAAGACAGTGCAAACAATGTTTTATTTTGCATCGTCATCCCCCTTCTGCATCTCGAGACTCATCTCGCTGTATACGCTTTCAGGAATGATGCATTCAAACACGCGCTCTACACGCTTTGTCTTTTGTGCCTTTGCAAGGCATGCGCTGTCTTTGCATATATATGCGCCACGGCCCGGCTTTTTGCCTGTCAAGTCAAGGCTTACTTCTCCGCTGCTATTTTTTACTATGCGGACAAGCTCTTTTTTTGGCTTAGACACGTTGCAGCCCATGCATTTTCTGAGAGGTATCTTCTTTTTTATCATATCTGCGTTAATTCTCCGTTTCGGTGTCGCTTTGTTGCGCTTCCTCTTCTTCACCGTAATAGCCGCTCTCCGGGCGTATATCTATATTGTAGCCTGTAAGGCGTGCGGTTAGGCGTGCGTTTTGGCCTTTGTTGCCTATTGCAAGCGACAGTTGATGGTCCGGCACTGTTACACGGCAGCTTTTTACAGCTCCGTCCAGCAATTTTACATCTACTACGCTGGCAGGGCTAAGGGCCGCGCCTATAAACTCGCTTACATCCTCACTCCAAGGCACAATGTCAATTTTTTCTCCGCCAAGCTCTTGCACTATGTTGGCAACACGCTGTCCCCTTGGGCCTATGCATGCGCCTACCGGGTCTACGTTTTCGTCCTTGCTGTAAACCGCCATTTTTGTGCGTGCGCCCGCCTCGCGGCTAATTGCTTTTATCTCAACAGTGCCGTCAAAAATCTCCGGCACTTCCATCTCAAACATGCGCTTAACAAGCCCAGGGTGTGTGCGGCTTATCATCATTTTAGGGCCTCTTTCGCCTGCGACAACGTCTACAACGTAAACCTTTATGCGCTGTCCCTCTGCCAGTTGCTCTGTTTGAACTTGCTCGTTTTTAGGCAGTGTAACTATGTTGCCATCTGCAAGCTCTAGCGCCGCAATACCCCTTGCATCGTCGCAAGATATAACAACAGCGCTCAATATCTCGTGCTCTTTGCTTTGCATCTCTGCGTACATCTGTGTGCGCTCTGCCTCTTTAATGCCTTGGCGTATTACGTGTTTTGCCGTTTGCGCCGCTATGCGCCTAAAGTCTTTTGTTTTAAGCGGCACCGAAACCATTGTGCCAATCTTTGCTGTCTTGCGTTTTTTTAGCACGTCAAGTGCTGAAATTTGTGTGTTCTCATTGTCTACTTCTTCTACAATCTCTTTTAAAAGTGCTACTGCAAATTTGCATTTTTCTGAGTCTATAACAACGCTAACGTTTTCCTCTTCTACATCGTAATCTTTTTTAACTGCTATAATTATTGCGGCCTTTACCTTTTCAAGCAAATAATTTGGGTCAATCCCTTTTTCGTGTCCCAGCAGCGTTAAAGCTTCAAAAAATTCGGCATTCATTTTTTTCAATCATCCATTCTGTGTTTATTTTTATATGTGTAAAAGGTGTTGCTAACTGTGTGTAAGGCACCTTTTGCTTGCAAATTATCAGTCTATTTCGGGCAAGTCGTCATCGTCGCACAGCTTTACGTAACTCACGTAAGACATGTCAATCTCAACGTCCTTGTCATCCTCGCAAATGCACAGCATTTTGCCGTCTTTGCCTTTTAGCGCACCGCGCACATCTTTTTGGCCGTTTTCCAGCGCGCGTATTAAATGCGCCTTTACAGTTTGGCCTTTTAGTATTTCAAAGTGCTCGTCCTTTGTCAATTTGCGCCCAAGCCCGGGGCTACCAACCTCCATGTAATAGCTTGCGCTTATTGGATCCGCCTCGTCAATAACAGGGTCTATGGCACGTGTTGCTCTCTCGCACGTCTCCATGTCAAGCGGTTTGTCTGCGTCTATAAATATGCGCAAAAACCACTCCGGCCCCTCTTTCTCAAACCTGACGTCCCACAGACGCAGCCCCATGTTGCTTAGCACAGGCTCTATAAGCGCTTGTACCCTTGCAACGGTATTGCCCTTTTGTTTTGCGGGCTCTTTTGGCATAAACGGCACCTCTCTCTTTTTTTTAAATTT
Organism: uncultured Bacteroides sp.; assembly: GCA_964368295.1. Lineage (GTDB taxonomy): Bacteria > Bacillota > Clostridia > Oscillospirales > Ruminococcaceae > Ruthenibacterium. Next base: position 38,871 of record CAYJBO010000002.1, on the reverse strand, counting down.
GTTACAATTACTTTTGCTCAAAGGCGGTATTTTGTTAATTATTTCGATTCTACAACAAATATACGCCTAAAACTGCCCAATTGCGCAAGAAAGAGCGGCCCTTAAAAGCCACTCTTTCCGTTAGATTTATTAAACTACCTGTGAATTATATCACACTTTGCACAAAAAATCAAGTATTTATTTATTGCCGTGCACTACGGCTTATTTTAGCAATGCCAACAAAAAAACGCGCCATCAATGCGCACAAAACCGCACAAACGGCGGTAAATGTGATGATTTTATAAAATTATTGTACATGTTGTGTTTTTGCTTTATTTACATATAATAATGTGTTATAATATTAAGTGGATGAATGCATCATTATAGCGGCGGCAAATGCCGCACTGCATCACTTTAAAAAAACACACTGTACGGTTAAATTTTATTGCATACGTGCCCTTGGCAGTGTTTTTATATTTAGCCAAGCCGATGTAATCAAAACCCGCCTAAAACGCATAAATTGCACATCTAACTGCGTTATCCTCCTAGACAAACGCTAGTGTGCCGTCGTCGTCTGCCTTGTTATATGCACAATTTATGTGCTTTTAGGTCTTTAGATTTTATGGCAAAGGGGTGGGCTTTATAGCAAGGAAAAGCCTTGCAGTAATGCTTTCGCCTTACAAAAGGCTTTGACGCCGGTAGAAAGTTCACCCCTTTGTTATAAAACGGGTTCGTATTGCATCGGTTTGGCTAGCCAAGCCGATAAGCAACATGCCTTGCGGCAGATTGGAGATACTTATGACAGATTTTTTACAAAACATCTGGCAAGACATAAGAAACACGCTGGAATTCAGTAGTTTTGTTGACATAATGGACATTACTTTTGTTGCAATATTAATTTACGGCATTATATACCTTGTGCGACAAACAAACAGCCTTCAAATGGCAAAGGGTATTTTCTTTTTTATGGGAATTTACTTTTTTGCGTTTTTCTTAAACATGCGCACACTGCGCTATTTAGTTGAAGAGTTTGCACTTTATGGTATTATTGCCGTTGTTGTTGTGTTTCAGCCGGAGCTAAGGCGCGCGCTAGAGCAAATGGGCCGCACTAACGTTATAGTAATGTCGGTGTTTAGCTCGCGCTCATCCGCCAAAAACCTGCGCGACGTTTGGCGCAATGCCATTGTAGAAATTTGCGATGCTGCAGAGAATTTTTCTAAAACACAAACAGGCGCACTAATAGTAATAGAGCGCAGCACAAATTTAAACGAGATTATTAAAACAGGCACAAATGTGCATGCTCATATAACGTCGGAGCTGCTTGGCACCATTTTTTACATGGGCACGCCTATGCATGACGGCGCCGTTGTTGTGCGCAACGGCAAAATAGAATCTGCCGGCAGCTTTTTGCCGCTGTCTAACAACCTTGAAATAGGCAAAGACATGGGCACAAGGCACCGCGCGGCACTTGGAATGAGCGAAAACTCCGACGCTGTAATAGTTATAATCAGCGAGGAGACAGGCATTATATCCGTTGCAAAAAACGGCGTGCTCATACGCCGATTAGAGCGTCAAAACTTATTTAATTTGCTTGAGAGCGATGTTGTACCACCCGAGGAGACAAAAAAGAAATCGCCATTAGCCGAAGCATGGAGGAAGTATCGTGACAGAAAACAACAACAATAATAACAAAGAGACAGGCAAAGGCTTTAGCGGTTGGCTTTCCACCAAACACGGCACGGCAATACTGTCGCTTTTTTTGGCAATAATATTGTGGTTTACGGTTGTAACTGTTATACAGCCCGGCAGCACAAAAATTATGCAAGTGCCTGTAGATTTTACATTTAACGATGCAGCGTACAAAAGCCAGGGCCTAAGCATTATAGATCAGCCCTCTACCACAATTAGCTTAACCGTACAGGGCGACGGTTCTGTGCTTGGTGGCCTTACAACAAGCGACATACTTGTGTACCCCGATTACACAAGTGTTAAGGGCTCGGGCACATATACGCTGCCTATAGTAGTGCGTGCCGCAAGCACGGTGTCACAGTTTGAAATTATTGAGGACGACATAGGTTATGTCGATGTTACATTCGACAAGCTTATTACCAGTACTTTTAACATAACGGTTAACGTTACGGGCATTGAAACAGCCGAGGGCTATTATATGGATGTGCCGCTTGTTTCGCCCGGGACTGTTGTACTTACAGGGCCCGAAAAGGCGCTTGCCCCTGTTGAGAGCGTGGTCGCCAATGTTATATTGGAAGAGCAGCGCACCGAGAGCGCCATTGTAACATCCCGCCTAACTTACCTCGACTCCACAGGAGAAGTGGTGGACAGCACCGATATTTCGGCAGACATAGAGCAAGTAGAGGTTACAATACCAATATACCGCATTAAAGAGCTGCCGCTTACAATAGATTACACAGGCGTCCCGACAGGGTATGACCCGTCCGTATTAGGCGCAACGCTCAGCCACAAGACAATTAAAGTCGCCGGCCCATCGTCTCAGCTGGACACAATGGAATCCGTCAGCGCAGGCATTGTGGACCTGTCGTCGTTCGTTCTCGGCGAGGACATAGTTACAAATATCACTCTGCCTGAAAACGTTAAAAATGTAGACGGCCTTCAATCTGTCACAATTAGTTTTGACACCTTTAACTACTCCACAAAGCTAGTTACTGTAACCGAAATTCGTGCGCTCAACATACCCACAGGCGTAAGCGTCACCTTCCCAAGCGAGCAGGTTAACAGCGTGCTACTTGTTGGCGAGGCCAGCGAGCTAGAGGCTCTTTCAGACTCTGCCGTCGTTGCGCGTGTAGATTTATCCCCGTCTAACTTATCTGTTAAAAACGGCCAACAAAACATGCCTGCGCAAATTACCGTAGCCGGCACAAACTCTGTATTTGCCACCGGCAGCTACACAATTTTGTGCGATATACAGACAACTTCTTCATCACAATCAGAGGACGACTCTGCACAGGAGTAGCAATGATAACAGTAAACGAAATACGCCTGCCGCTTGGTAGCGACAAAAAAGAGGCCATTAGGCAGGCGATAAAATTATTAAAAATAAGCGATAGCGATGTAAAATTTGCAGACATCTCAAGGATATCTGTGGATGCTAGGCGCAGTGTGCCAAGCCTTGTTTACACCGTTGCAGTCACATTAAACACCGAGGGTGCACAGCAGGCTTTTGTCGGCTTTGCACCCCGTGTTAAAGTTGTCACGCCGCACGCATTTATAATGCCCACTGTAAAAAATCAGCCTGCAAAAAGGCCTGTGGTTTGCGGCTTTGGCCCGTCGGGTATTTTTTGTGCGCTGGCCCTTGCAAAGGCCGGCTTGCGCCCCATAGTGCTAGAGAAGGGCCCACCGATTAACGAGCGTGTTAAGGCTGTAAAAAACTTTGAGCTGACAGGCGTTTTAGACGAGGGCGCTAACATCCAGTTTGGCGAGGGCGGCGCCGGCACTTTTTCTGACGGCAAACTTACAACAAGGATAAACAGCCCCCTTTGCAACCATATTACAGAGCTTCTTGTAGAAAACGGCGCGCCAAAAAGCATACAGTTTTTGCAAAACCCACACATTGGCACCGACCTTTTGCGCGGTGTAATTGTGTCTTTGAGAAAGCAGATAGAAAGCCTTGGCGGCACCGTTATTTTCAACAGCCCTGTTACAGAGTTCGTAGTTAAAGACGGCGCAATAAACGCCGTTAAAACAAACGATGCAACATACGAGTGCGACTCATTGGCGCTGTGCATAGGGCACTCGTCAAGGGACACGTTTGAGGCTCTGCAAAAAAGTGGTTTTGGCCTTGTGGCAAAGCCATTTAGCGTGGGCTTTAGGGCCGAGCACTTGCAGCAAAACATAGACGAGGCTCTTTACGGCAGTGCGGCAGGTCACCCGGATTTGCCCACAGGCGAGTACAAGATGTCTTGCCGTGCAAACGGCAGAGGTGTTTACACATTTTGTATGTGCCCCGGCGGCAGTGTTGTTGCCGCCGCAAGCGAGCATGGCGGCGTTGTTACCAACGGCATGAGCCTACACGCCAGAGACGGCAAAAACGCAAATGCGGCTGTTGTTGTAGGCGTAACTCCCGACGATTTTTCGGGCGATGCGATGAAGGCGATTGAGTTTCAGCGTGAGCTTGAAAAAAAAGCCTTTATTGCCGGCGGCAAAACCTATTGCGCACCTGCACAAAACGCCACTTCTTTTATAGAGGGCAAGATTCGCCTTGATATCTCAAGCGTAGTACCCACGTATCCGCTAGGCACGGCAGCGTGCAACCTTGCAGAGCTTTTGCCTGAAGAACTTTCGAGGCCATTGCAGACTGGCATGAAAATTTTTGGGGCTAAATGCGCGGTTATGCACACGACAGCGTTATTTTAACAGGCCTTGAGACCAGGACGTCCTCCCCCGTGCGTGTGCCCAGAGACGACAGCGGCGAGAGCGTGCATATAAAAGGCGTTTACCCCTGCGGCGAGGGTGCCGGCTATGCGGGCGGCATAATGTCTGCCGCCACAGACGGGCTTAACACAGCGGTAAACATAGCACTTAAATTTTAGCCCGCCTTTTTTACAATAGCCACCATTTAAAAGGCACACTACACACAATTTAAAAGGGATATGAAAAGCCGCAAACTTTTCATATCCCTTTTGTTTTTATTATTAAAGCATTAAAAGTTAATTTTTAGCCCTTAAAATGGCGCCTTGCATAAATAACTGCAAACACCAGCAATGTTGCAATTTGCACAGACAGCGCCGCTATACACGCAAATGTGGCGCCTTGCATGTCGTACAAATTTATCAGCGGCACGCTTACCGCAAACGACGTTAAAATGGCTAGCACATTTGCCACCAATAGCCCACGCATACAGCGCATAACCGTTAAAACCATGCTGAAAAACAGCACCAGCGCCGTTAAAACAGCGCTTATTACCATAGGCGCAAGCAAATAGCTGTATTGCACCAGCACAGGGTTTACAAACACACGCAGACCCCACGGCCCCAAAAAGTGTGCCACGGCTATGCCCACAGGCAACAAAGCGCATATAATAAGCGTTACAAAGCGCATCGCCTTATAAAAGGCTTTTTTATTTTTTAAATTATATGCGTTTGCAAAAGTTGTTATAAACGGCGTAAAAAGATACGTTGCGCCAACTTGTAAAAGCAGTACCGGCGCCGTTACCGAGCCGTAAATGCCAAGCATTTCCGCACCGCTTATGCGCTCTAAAAAAAGGCGCGGCACAGAAGTTGTTGTCGTGTTTAGCACGCTGTAAACGGCAAGCGGTGCACACTCTGCCAAAAGCAATAGCGCGCTTTTAAAGCCGGCCTTTTGCCTTGTATAAAACTTGCCCGCAAACGGCACTGTAAAAAAAACATACAGCGCAACGTTAAATATTACTATAAACAAAAGGGCAACCGCCATGCTGCCGCTTATATAAAGCGCCCCAACAAACGCAAAAAGCGATATTATACCCCTCAGTGCATATGTCTTTCCAACAATGTCTAGCCTTGCATTTTTTTGGTCGATGGCGTTAAACACGTCGGTTTTTGACTCCACCATTTTAAACACCAACATCAGCAGGACACACACAACTTGCACTATTGTGAGCGGTGTGCTAAAACCGCTTATAAAAAGCATGTACGCCCCACACAGCAACGCAGCCGCAACACATGTGATGTTGCGGCTTAAAATATAAGTATTAGCACTGTATTTATCGCTTGTGTCCGACACTTGGTAGTTGTACATGCCGTAAGACGCAAAAGATAAAAACACGTTTGTAATTGTTGTGGACATTGTTAAAAGGCCTGCGTTTTCCAGCGCTGTGCCCTCGTCTGTAAGGCGCCACACAAGTATTGTAAAAAGCCACTGTGCGGCAAAGTATATTAGCGAGCCGGCCGTGTTCCACAAAAAATTGCGCTTAATATTTTCGTTAGACACTTTTAAGAATAACTCTCCTCTAAATATTGCAAGTTTTCAGGGTGATATACCGTGTGGTTTTGCAGATAGTCAATCCATATTTCGTACTGGTTCCCGTCTTTTAAGTGGGTGCCGTCGCTTCCGGCCATGTCCGCGCGCAAGTTGCCCTCGTCGTCCGCCAAAACCTCATGCGCATTTATATAGTACATTCCTCTGTCTATCGCCATCACAGCAATTTGGTCGTTTAAGTTGTTAATCCTGCCGTTGTCCATAAGCGGACGTGATTGCGCGGTAGCAGCAGTTACAGGCGGTATGGACTGCACATAAATTTGTGCACTTGGAAACTGTGCTCGTATCATGTCGAGCATGTCGCCGTAATATTTTAAAAATGCCGCATCGTCATCGCTTGCAACAAGGGCGTTTGTGCCTATTGTAATATAAATTTTGCTCGCTGTCTGGGCGGCAATATGGTCCCACGTGGGTATTTGTGCGCCGTTATTATTTGTTAGCGATGCCGAGCTGTTTTGCACAATACTGCGCGGGCTTACGCCTATAAATGATGCCCCTATGGCGATATCTTTAAGCGGCGCATAAAACGTAAAGCCCTGGGACAAACTGTCTCCCACAAACATTGCATCGGAGAAATAATCAAGGCTTACACGCCCGTTTTCGGGCAATGCGTACATTTTATCGTCTATTGCGGTAGGCGTGTAATTAAGTGTTTTTGCTACGGGGGTAAGCGTGTTCCACAAGTTTAGCGATGTATCGTACTCAAACGTGTTGTTTTGTGGACTCTGTGGGTCCAACGTTGCAACTATAGTAGAAAAATCGTCAACTGTCATATTGTCAAACAGCGGCTTACCAGTTAAAATGCGCCCTGTCACATACGCAAGCCCTGCCACCATCGCCAAAATAAGCACTATTATTAAAAGTATGGCAACATAACGCACCATCCTTTTGCGCCTTTGGTTTCTATAATGTGTAACGTAATCTGTCAAATTGCTTACCTCTTTCAAAATATATACTGCATGTTTTAATACGCGTTTTGTGTCGCCGCTTTGGGCGCATAGCCGCAGTTTTCGGGCTTTTGGTTATAAAAAACGAGTTCGCATTTTCCCTAGTGGCTAACCGCCGTGCACATTTTGCCACTGCAGGCGTTTAAATTACTAACTGCCGTACAGTGTGTGCTCCATCAAGTATTGGCGCCAAACACTGTAGCCGCTCTCGTTTAAATAAATTCCCTCACTGCCTTGAGAATACTCCTGTTTTAAGTTTCCATTTTCGTCTTTAAGCACTTCGGATATATCTAAAAAACAGCAGCCTTTTGTATAAGCAATAAACGCTAATTCGTCGTTTATTTGGGCAATTCGCTCGTTTTCATTCTCGCTATCATCGTTTACTGCTACGCTTTGTGTAACAGGCGGCACCGCCTGCACATAAATAACCGTGTCGGCCGGCAGTACAGCCATCAGCTCATCAATCAACTGCTCGTATTGCTGTAAAAACTCCTCGTCTTCCTGTGTGCCCAAGCACTCGGGCCCTGCAAGCAAGTACACCTTCTTTGCGCCAAAAGACAAAATCTCTTCCTTTGCGCTCACGCTTTGTCCGCTTGCATTTGTAAGCTTGTTGTCGCCTGTTAAATCCACAGGCTCTACGCCGTAAAATGTTGCGTACTGAGCATTTTGTATGCCCGTTGTGTACAGTTTTAATCCGGCTGTAAAATTATCGCCCACAAAGACAGCATCGCTAAAATAGCTTATATCCACAACGCCGTTTTTCGGCAATGTCGTCATCTGCGCCGTCGGCTTTGTGTATGTTGCCTCGTCGCTGTTAAACGGGCCGCCTGCGGTTTGCTGTGCTCCTTGCTCTGTCGGCGTCTGCGTCGTTTGCGGCGTCTCGCTGTCTGCCTGTTCGCTGCCCGTCTGCTCAGAGCCTACCTGCTCGGCAGTGCTGCTCGCCTCTTCTAGCTGCGACTCAGCCACGGTAGGTTTACTATTCGCCTCTTCACCGCCGCCAATAAGCTCAATAAAAAGTGTAATAATACCAGCCAAAACTAATATTGAGATGAACGAATAAAGGTAAAATCGTCTGCGCGCTTTGCGCTGTTTTGCACGCTGTTCATAACGCTTTTGCCTCTCTGTCATTTAATACAACATCCCTCTCCCCAATATAGTAACGCCGCAATATAAATTCGCTTTGTTTTATGCGCCAAAAAAGCTAAAATTAACAATTTACTATGATGTATTGAACAATATGCTAAAGCGCAGTTAATTATTCAAAGTATCAATGTATATTATACTATTTTTTTAATACAACTTCAACTGTTTTATAATGTAAAATTTATTACATTTTTATTAGTATCAACGGGCTATACTGCTGCGGCCTTACCTGATTTTTTGGTGCAAAAACTTTACTTGTATTTAAAATTAGCGCCCGGCCAAACCGATGCAATACGAACCCGTTTATTATTTGCCGCTTTGCATCAACAGGTGCAAAAGCGGCTCAAAATTAACGCCATAATTATACGGCGTGCCGGATTTTAATGTGCTGTCTGCCGCACTGTATATAAAATTTGCGGCCTTTGCAACGGCACTGTCAAGGCCTTGCCCTTTTATAAGCGCGCCGCACATAACGGCTGTAAACAAGTCCCCCGTGCCGGGATAGCTTTGCGGCACTGCCTTGTACGGTAAAAATTTTATCGTTATATCACCTTTTATCTGTAACATGCCGCTATTTAACGCATCGCCGCCCCCGCATGCGCCTTTATCATCACAGCCTGCGCTTAAAAAACTACAGCCGTTTTTAACTGCAAACGCATTTACATTTGTGCCGTCTTTTAAAACTGCGCCCGTAATAATTGCCGCTTTTAAATTTTTATACCTGTCCATTATCTCTTTAAGCCTGTTTGCCAGCGCGGCATTATCAAAAGATTCTTCAAGCGGATTTTCGCCAAGAATAACTGCACTCTCCGTGACATTCGGCGTAATAATGTCGGCGTATGTGCACAGCTCACACATCGCCTCGCACATTTGTGCATTGCTTTTTGAGTACAATTTACCATGGTCCGCAAGCACGGGGTCAACTATTTTTAGCGCATTGCCGTTTTGCATCATCGCCTGTTTTGCAACTTTTGCCATTTGCGCCTCTCCTAGGTACCCTGTTAAAACGGCATCAAAATTTATGCCTTGCTGCGCATAAGATTTAAGCGTAGCCGCGCAAAAATCGTATTGCTGTGTGTGCACTACATTTGTAAAGCCAAGCGGGTGCGACGACAAAAGCGCCGTGGGGAGAGGGCACGCCTGCACGCCCATTGCGCTTAATGTGGGCAGTGCAACCGTAAGGCTACAGCGGCCCACACAGGATATGTCTTGTATTAACAGCACACGTTTATTTTGCATTTGCTTACCGCCTTTTGTTTTAATTTATTAATATTTAAGCTGTATTTATTTGATGTGTAGAATTTTCATCCTTTATGCTTTTTGCTAGTTTATTATATCACATTGTTTTTATTATGCACAGGGGCTAACTCTTTCGGCTTTTGCTGCCGCTTAGTGCTCTGCGGTGTATGCAACACGGGCGTGCCGTTACAATTGTAGCCAAAATTTAGCAATTAGCGCAAAGTTTACAGGTGGCGCCGTTTATAAAGCTGTTGAGACAGTCACATTCACAAAAAGCGTCGGCAAAATTTTGTTTGCCTGCAACTATTTTTATGTCATTTCGTTTTTGCCACCGCGGATATTTTATGCTTTATTGCAAACAATAACAAAAATCGGAGGTGAGAAAAATGAAAAGCAACAACACAAACAGCATAAAATCTGCGGCAATGGGTATTGCAGTGGGTGCGGCGGTATGTGCCGCCGGTGCATACGCAATGCAAAAACACCCAAAAGAGGTTAAAAAAGCCGTAAAAAAGGTATCGCACACGGCGAACAAGGCAATGGGTGGCATAGACAAAATTATAAGCGCAAGGGGTTAATTATTACAGCTTAGCCGCTGTTTTTGCGTTTTCACACGCTTTGCACTAAAAACTTTATAATACCGCTTATAATAAAAAGCACGAGGCGCACATTTATCAATGTGCGCCTCAAAATATTTTAACTAAAAAGCAACCTGCATTTTATTAGTATGCAACGCCTTGTGCAATCATAGCCTCGGCCACTTTTAAGAAGCCTGCCACGTTAGCGCCAACCATGAGGTTACCCTCTGCTCCGCACTGTACCGATGCCTCGTAAGAGCTTTTAAAGATGCCTTTCATGATGTTTTGCAATCTCTCGTCAACCTCTTCAAATGTCCATGACAGACGAAGTGAGTTTTGGCTCATCTCTAGGCCTGATGTTGCAACGCCGCCTGCATTTGCAGCTTTTGCAGGGCCGTAAAGCACGTTAGCTGCAAGGAAAATCTCAACAGCTTCCGGTGTGCAAGGCATGTTTGCGCCCTCGGCAACTGCCATAACACCGTTTTTAACTAGCACTTTTGCGCTGTCTGCGTCTAGCTCGTTTTGCGTTGCGCAAGGCAGTGCAATGTCACAAGGTATTGTCCAAATGCCGGCACAGCCTGCTGTAAATGTCGCTGTCGGCACCTCTTTAACATACTCGCTAATGCGTGCACGGCGCACCTCTTTAATATTTTTAACAATGTCAAGGTTTACGCCGTCTTTGTCGTAAATATATCCCGAGCTATCCGACAGTGCAACAACTTTTCCGCCTAGCTCTGTAGCTTTTTGTGTTGCGTAAATTGCAACGTTTCCGCTGCCCGAAATAACAACAGTTTTGTCTTTAAAGCTGTCTTTTTTCATGTGTGTAAGCGCCTCTTGTGTAAAGTAGCAAAGGCCATAGCCAGTTGCCTCGGGGCGCACTAGGCTGCCGCCATATGTTAGGCCTTTACCTGTTAAAACGCCTGTAAACTCATTGCGCAAACGTTTGTACTGGCCGTACATAAAGCCAATCTCACGTGCTCCTACGCCTATGTCGCCTGCAGGCACGTCTACAAATTGGCCAATATGTTTTGAAAGCTCTGTCATAAAGCTTTGGCAAAAACGCATAATTTCTCCGTCCGATTTGCCTTTCGGGTCAAAGTCCGAGCCGCCTTTACCGCCGCCCATGGGCAGGCCTGTTAGGCTGTTTTTAAATATTTGCTCAAAGCCCAAAAATTTAATTACAGACGCACTAACGCTTGGGTGGAAGCGAAGGCCGCCTTTGTACGGGCCAATTGCAGAGTTAAACTGAACACGGAAACCGCGGTTAACTTGTACTTTGCCGCTGTCGTCTACCCAAGAAACCCTAAATTGAATTAGGCGCTCCGGCTCTACTATGCGCTCTACAACGCCGCTATTTTCTAGCTCCGGGCGTTTTTCCACTATCGCCTCAAGGCTCTCTAGCACCTCTTTAACCGCCTGTAAAAACTCAGGCTCGTTTGCATTTCTTTGGCACACTTTTTCGTATACCCCTGCAAGATATTTATTGTTTATCATAATTTTCCCTCTTTCCCTTTTTTTTGCTGTATTGAACCGTGCATATTTTATGCACTTTAGTCCAATTTTCCCTCTTTAATAATTATACGGTTTTTTAAATAATTATGCAATGCTTATTCAATATAAAATTATTACTTTTTAAAGCACCGAATTGTGCACAGCTAACAAAACACCCATCTTTAAACAGTTTGTTAAAGATGGGCGCTTTTAAGGCTACTATTGCGGCAACTCGCTTGTCACTGCTGTCTTTATCTACCTTTTTGTGTATTTTAAAATTATAACACCGTCGTCTACCGTATATTGCTTTAGGCTAAGTTTTATTGTGGGGTTATTTTCAAAAAACAGCCTGCGCCCACGCCCAAGCAAAACAGGTATGACGCCAACGATGTACTCGTCTATTGCATTCGCCTTAATAAATGGGTCTATTGTAACGCCACCGCCAAACAAAAACACGCTTTTGCCCAAGCTTTTTTGCTTTTTAATATAGTGCACTACGTCGTTTGGCTTTACATGTTTTACGCTGTCTGTGTCGGGCAAATCCTTACTTGTTACAACGCAAACAGTCTTGTTACTGTAATCATTTGCAAAGCCTTGGTCGTAACAGTTTTTGCCCATTACAACTATGTCTATACCGCTTAAAAAATCGGCAAAATCAAACTTTTCTTCGGTGTCAACGCCCTTGTCACCCTGGCCTTTTATCCACTCAAAACCACCGCTGTCGTCACTTATAAACCCGTCAATGCTCATGGCAAGGTTTAGTATTATTTTTCCGCTTTTTTCGCCCATGTTATCCCCTCTCTTTGCGTTTATGGCGTTTTAATAAATTATGCCGTCATGTGGGCTGTTTATACATCAGTCAAGTTTTCCGCCTTTTCGCTTTTTTTGCTTTTAGCGCTCTTGGCATCCGTGCTGGCACCCTCGTCCTCTGTCACCACGGACACAAAAGAGGTTATTAAATGCGGTGCGTCACTTGTGCCATCGCTGTTTTCAAGCGCTTCTTTTTTGTCCGCCAGCCTTTTTTGTGTAAACAATTTAACAAGTGTGTAAATAACGCTGCAAATAGGCACCGCCAAAAGCATGCCCAAAATGCCACCAAGGCCTGCGCCCACGGTTACAGACGTAAGAACCCAAATGCCCGGCAAACCAATGCTGCCGCCAACAACTTTTGGGTATATAAGGTTGCCCTCTAGCTGTTGTAAAACTATTGAAAAAACAAGGAACCATATTGCCTGTACAGGGTTTACAAGAAGTATCATAAACGCACCGATTATACTGCCGGCAACCGCACCAACTATTGGCACAAGCGCAAGCACACCAACCAGCGCGCTTACCATCGGCGCATATGGGAAGCCAAATATGGTCATGCCTATAAACGACAATCCGCCGATTATAACGGCCTCTGTACACTGCCCTACTATAAATTTTTCGAATGCGCTTGTAGTCATTTTAGCAACAAAAAGCACGCCTTTGTGTACTTTTGATGACAAAACCGCCTTTAATAAAGAGGCAAATTGATGTTTTAATGTCTCTTTGCCAAAGATAATATAAAGCGCAAAAACTATTGCCAAAAATGCATTTGTAACACCGCCTGCAATGGCGCTAAGTATGCCCACTGCGCCGGTTAATATAGACGTTGCACCATTTGTGGCATAAGACAGTATCTCCCTGCCCGTCTCTGCCCAATCGATATTAAAGCTGCCCACTATGCCCTCAAGCTGTTCGTTAAGCACAATGTTTTTCTCTGCCCATTCAATAAGCGATGGCAACCCGACAGAAATACTCTCCGCCAACAAAAACAGCGCATTTATAAACTCCGGTATTACAAGCGCTACCACTATAGTTAAAATTGTTATTATTATAACCATAGATATTATAAGGCACACGGGGCGGCGCAGTATACGCCACGCCTTGTTTTTGGCGTTTGGGAACAAGATGCGCTCAAAAAACCTCATAGGCACGTTTAAAATAAACGCAATACAAAAGCCGAGCACAAGCGGCGTTAAAATGCCCATGGCATTTTTAAAACCCTCTTGCACCGCCTCAATATTATCCAGTGCCCAGCCAAATATCAAAGCGCACAATATAAATATAAATATCATTACAAGTGTCTTTTTCTCTATTTTAATATTCATAATAAAACCTCTCTGCCTTTTGGCAGTATATTAATAATTTTACAGCTGCGGCAAGCCTAGCCAATCCGATGTAATCCGAACCCGCCTAAAACGCATAAATTGCACATCTAACTGCGTTATCCTCCTAGGCAAACGCTAGTGTGCCGTCGTCGTCTGCCTTGTTATATGCACAATTTATGTGCTTTTAGGTCTATAGATTTTATGGCAAAGGGGTGGGCTTTATAGCAAGGAAAAGCCTTGCAGTAATGCTTTCGCCTTACAAAAGGCTTTGACGCCGGTAGAAAGTTCACCCCTTTGTTATAAAACGGGTTCGTATTGCATCGGTTTGGCTCGCAAAGCCCTGCGCACGGTTAAAATTTCAGCTTTTAAAATTAAACGCTTGCTATTACATAAATTTTAACCAGGTACTCCTCTGCCGTAAGCTCGCCTTGTACAACGTTCCTCGCCGGCTCCTCTGAGTCTTTTACCCACTCGTCCCAAGCGGCGTTAAACCCACCGTAATCCTCCATACTGCGCAGTGTTACGCCTGCAAAAAGCACCCTGCTCTTGTCGGTGTTTTCAGCTTGCAATATTTTATCAATGCGTGCTAGCGCATCTCTCGTCTGCTGTGTTATATCACCTTGCAAATCCGAGCTTGAAATACCACTTGTATAAAGTGTGCCATTACTCACTACGCTTAAAGCGCGTCTGCCATTAGCCTCGTTGCGTTTAATACTTTTCATCGTTAACTCCTTTACGTATTATTTACTTACACTCTACAAATTAATGCATAAATGTGAAAAAACATACAAAACCCTTTTTAATTACAAAATAATTTGTTATAATATATTAAATACACGTAATATTTAATAAGTTTCTGCTTTCACATCCTGTACTTTATATATTATCATTTTTAGAAAGAGTTTTCCATATGAAAAGAACATTTTGCACATTTTTTACGTTTTTGTTAATATTTGCACTGTCTTGCACATCTTTTGCCTCGGGGTTTGATTTGCCGTCTGACAATGTGCTCACTGCCCAAAGTGCGTATTTTATAAACGTGGACACAGGCGATGTGGCAATAGATATTAACGGCACACAGCAGCGTGACATTGCAAGCCTTACAAAAATTATGACTGCTCTTTTGCTTATTGAAAACGTGTCCGACCTAGACGGCACAATATACACGGCCCCCACCAGCGTATATGTGGACCCCGTCACCAGCTCGGACGCCTCTACAGCCGACATTTACCCCAACGAGCAGGTGTCTGCACGCACGCTTTTGTATGCAATACTACTGCCAAGCGGCAACGAGGCGGCGGCCATTGCAGCCTACCACCTTGGCGGCGAGAGCCTTGATAATTTTTACGCCATGATGAACAAAAGAGCCGCAGAGCTTGGCTGTACAAACACTAATTTTACAAATCCGCACGGGCTTGGCGGCATGGACGAGGGCTACTACTCCTCTGCAAGAGACCTTGCGCTTATAGCCACCGAGTGCTGGAAACACGATGTTTTTAGGGAAGTTGTTGGCAGTGTCAGCTACGACATGCCCATTTCCAACATACACACAACGCCGCAAGACCCTGAGTTTCCGGACGTTGCTTATACAATTTACAACACAAACTACATGCTGCGCGAGACTTCTGCAGTGTACGAGGAATACATCAAAGGCATGAAAACAGGCTCTACATACTCTGCCGGCCGCACGCTGGCGTCTGTTGCCGTAAACGACAGGGGCGAGACGTATATAGGCATTGTTTTGGGCTCGCCATGGGACCCTGCCCCCGATGGCTATGCGTTTTCTTTCCACGACACAGCATATTTGTACGACTGGATTTTCGCAAACTTTTCAGTGCAGTCACCCGTTGACATAACACGCTCGATAACCGAGGTTTCCGTTAGGTTGTCCGAGGACACAGACACCTTAGAGCTTGTGCCAAGCGGTGGGCTTGAGGTGCTTTTGCCCATAAACGGCAGTGATTATTATAACACCACCCAGGAGAAAATAGACGCCATCTCCGGCGACATGACCCTAGAGGAGCTCAACGACACACCCCCTATTTTGCCCGACACATTAATGTATAACTTTGATGTGCCACAATCTATTGACGCACCCGTTAAAGAGGGCGACATTGTAGGCACACTTACGGTTAGCTTAAACGGGGAAATACTTAAAAAAATTAACCTGTACGCCGCCGAGAGCGTGGACCGCAGTTTAATACTATTTCTTGTCGATGAGGCAATTAACTTTTTTGACAGCACTTACTTTAAGGTTGTACTTGTCCTTACGGGCATTTATATAGTAAGCCTTGTTGCTATTGTCTTAACAATGCGCAGAAAACGCAGCTCTCCAAAAAAGAAAAAGCGCAAAAAATACGCCGCCGGCGACGATGACGACGACGAGATGTTTGGCATGCAAGACGAGCTTTTACCCGTGGGCACCGGCTCAAGGGACTATGCAAAAGACGACTGGACAAAGCTTGTAGAAGTTGATAAGCTTGCGCCAAACTCTAAATTTGCAAAGACAAATAAGACGAGCAGATTAAATAAAACAATAAAAAAATAAATAATTATAAAATATAAAAATGCAATAATAAAACTACTTATTTTAAAACTTATAATATAAACCAGCTTATTAAATTTTAAGCGCAATACAGTTATATTTTGCACAATTTATAACCGCAACCTGCGGCAGAACGGAGATTTAAATGACTAACGAGGACAGAGTAATAGCCCTCTTGATAGACGCCGAAAACGTGTCGCCAAAGTACATAAAAACAATACTGGACGAGGTTAGCCTACACGGCACGCCGGCCTACAAGCGCATTTATGGTGACTGGACTACTAGCGAGATGTCCACATGGAAAAAAATGCTAAACGAGCACAATATTTCGCCCATGCAACAATTTAACTACACTCAGGGCAAAAATGCATCCGACAGCGCCATGATTATAGACGCCATGGATATACTGTACGCAAAAAATGTCGACGGTTTTTGCCTTGTTAGCAGCGACAGCGATTTTACACGTTTAGCCTCAAGGCTAAGAGAGAGCCGCATGTTTGTAATTGGCATGGGCGAGAGCAAAACACCTATGGCGTTTAAAAGCGCCTGTGACACGTTTAAGTACCTAGACATTTTGCAAGGCCTAAAGGCCGAAAAGCAGAGTGCGCAAAAATCGGCCCAGGCGGCACGCAAAAAAAACACAGCCCAAAAGGCAAAAGACAAAAAGGCAGACGCCGCGCACAAGGAAAAAGACGAAAAGCTCAGCGTTATAGCCGAGCACGACTCTTACGCCGAAAGTGGCGTTACAGTATCTGCCGAAGAGGACCTAATACACGCATTTGTGCCGCTTGCGCAAATAGTAGAAAAAATACACGAGATTATCGACCACGAATCTGACGAGGACGGCTTTACACCTCTGTCTCAAGTAGGCATAACTCTAAGCAGAATTTACGCCGATTTTGATGCGCGAAACTACGGTTTTAACAAATTGCACAAGCTTGTGTCTTACACGGGCGAGTTTGAGACAAAATTTGAAAAACTCCCTAATGGCGGGCGCAATTTAGTGGTAAAAAATAAGGGGTAGCTTAAGTTTTACTTTTAAGCTTTTTCTGTTATTTTTTGCACAACAAAATAAAAAATTGCATAACAGGGCGCTTTTTAGCAAATATTAAGTATAAATATTGCTGCGCCTTTTATGTTTTAACGGCACATATGTAAAGGAGGCGGCAATGGAAAAGGGTCAACAGGCACTTCATCACTTTAATGATGGGTATAACTGTGCGCAATCTGTTTTGTGCGCATTTAAAGACGAGCTTGGCGTTGACATGCACACGTGCGCACGCATTGCAAGCGGTTTTGGTGGCGGGGTTGGGCGCCGACGTGAAATGTGCGGTGCCGTAAGCGGCATGGTAATGGCGCTAGGTGCCGTTTGCGGCTATGATGACCCCTGTGCCACCTTTGAAAAAACCGATACGTACGAGCTTACAAGGCGTGCGATAGACAAATTTATTGCGGCAAACGGCACTATTGTGTGCGAGCAACTGTTGTCTAACGCCAGCATTAACACTAAAGCCGATACCGGCGCAGTTGCGAGCGAGAGGACACAGCAATACTACGACACACGGCCATGTGCACAGTTTTGCCGCTTAGCCGCTGAAATTGCCGACGAACTTATAAAGGAGAACACGGAGGAATTGTAATGAAATTGAGCGACTACCGTTTCGATGGAAAAAAACGTCCCGACATGTCAAAACTACCTACCGACAGCAAAAAAGACAAATCTACTAAAGAAGAAATTTTTGAGCTCACCCGCCAAAACCAACTTAAGATGAAAGAACTGCAGCAGCGCCTTTATGCAGACGGCAAAGAGGGTGTAATATTTGTGCTACAGGCAATGGATGCCGCCGGAAAAGACAGCACAATCCGCCACGTTATGGGCCCGCTTAACCCGCAGGGCGTAGAGGTAGTAAGCTTTAAACAGCCCGGCGCCGCCGAGCTTGCTCACGATTATTTGTGGCGTGCACACTCCGCTGTGCCATCTCGTGGAAACATAGGTATTTTTAACAGATCTTATTACGAGGACGTGCTTGTTGTTAAGGTGCACGACTTGCAAAATAGGTATAAAATTGCCGACAGATGCCTTGACAAAAGTGCCGATGATTTTTTTGAAAAGCGCTACAGGCAGATTAATAATTTTGAAGAGTATCTTTACGAAAACGCCTACCGTGTTGTAAAAATATTTTTGCACGTATCAAAAGAAGAACAAAAGAAGCGGTTTTTAGAGCGCATAGATAACCCTGCTAAAAACTGGAAGTTCTCCTCGTCTGATTTAAAAGAGCGCAAATTTTTTGACAAATATATGGTGGCTTATGAGGATGCAATTGAGGCTACCGCCACAAAGCACGCACCGTGGTATGTGCTACCGGCCGACCAAAAATGGTACACACGCTATATTGTATCGGAAATTGTTGTAAAAACTTTGACGGATTGCAAGGCAAACTACCCACAACTGCCCAAGACGGAGCTTGAGGCGCTTGACAGCTGTAAAGCAGAACTTTTAGCCGAAAAATAACTCGCTAAACCGCACACTGTGTTTAATTTATAAATGCAGTGTGCGCTAAATACAAAACAAATAAAAGACATAAAATGTAGTATATCAATTAAGATTTATCTTAATAAAACACTAAATTTTATGTCTTTTGGGTTGTAATTTTAAAGCTAATTATTATTGCTGTAACCTTAAAACCGTATATTTATACATTTAGGCCTTATAATTACAGCACTCTTCGTCCTGCTGATTATCGCTCTTCAAAATCTTTGCAAAAATGCGGTGTGCTTACTGCATTTGGGCCTGCGTATTCGTTTGTCACCTGTATAGTGGCTAAATTACATTTGCAATCGTCTACATTGTGGCAACATTCACATACATTGCACATAACTCCCATGTTGTTCATGGCTTTCACCTCCTGATTATTTGTGTATATCATTTAAAACCGCTTTGCGGTATAATTTATATTATTAGCGATAATTTATTTAATATACACATTTTATTGAGGTAAAAAAAGTATGCGCAAAAGCAAAACACATATTACACCGGGCGCACCTAGCACTACGCTCATAAATGCTGTTACATAGTTTACCGCTATAGACACGCCTGTGTAAATGGCAAATAAATTTACCACACCCAGCGACGCTACGCCAAAAAATGTATTTGCAAAGGCTACCCTTAGTGGTTTCTTTTCTTTTAACAGGCACTTTACAGTGCAAAATGTCGATACTACAGCAAATAATATAGCCGCAAAAAATGTAAATGTCATAGTTTACCATTCTCCTGTTTTTAACTTAGCCTTTTAGCCGGCTTTAATTGGTGCATTTTTAATATTTATGCAGGCTTTTGCGCCGTTATTACTTTAGTGCCTGCAAATATTGCCATCATTTAACCTTACATACTATATAACTATTTATACAAGGAGTATATTTTGAAAAAATTATTAGCAAGTGACATAAGAGCTGCCGTTGCAAAAATGTGCATTGAGGCAAACAGCAAGCTGCCAAATGACATTGAGAGCACGCTTAGAGCGGCAGAAAACAAGGAGACATGGGACGTAGCAAAAACCACGCTTGGCACCCTTGTAAAAAATATAGACGTTGCAAAAAGCACAGGCTTACCGATATGCCAAGACACCGGCATGGCGTGCATATTTGCATACGTGGGGCAAGATGTGCACATTGTGGGCGATTTTGAAAAGGCCATAAACGACGGCGTAAGAGACGGCTATGAGAGCGGCTATTTGAGAAAATCTGTTGTGGCAGACCCGCTTTTGCGCACTAACACAGGCGACAACACGCCGGCAGTAATATCTGTACAGCTTGTGCCTGGCGACAAGTTAAAACTAGAGTTTGTGCCAAAGGGGTTTGGCAGCGAAAACATGAGCAGGCTCGCCATGTTAAAGCCGTCGGACTCCATACAGGGCGTAAAAGATTTTGTAATACAAACGGTTAAGCTTGCAGGCTCTAATGCCTGTCCGCCAATGGTGGTGGGCGTCGGCATAGGCGGCACGTTTGACAAGGTAGCACACCTCGCAAAAAAAGCATTATTTCGTCCTATTTCTACAAGAAACGGCAATGAATTTTACGCCGAGATGGAGCGAGAGTTGTTGAGTGAGATAAACGCAATTGGCTCGGGGCCACAGGGTTTTGGTGGCGAATGCACTGCTCTGTGCGTAAATATTGAGACATTTGCAACACATATAGCAGGCCTACCCGTTGCAGTAAACATTAGCTGCCACGTAACGCGCCATGCACAGGTGATATTATGAGAGAACACAAATTGACAGCCCCACTTACCGAGGAAAAGCGAATAAATTTAAAAGCCGGTGACACCGTGCTGCTTACGGGCACAATTTACACCGCAAGGGACGCCGCACATGCAAGGATGGCGCAGTGCCTAAAAAAAGGCGAAAATTTGCCATTTGATATTAGCTGTGCAACCATATATTATGCCGGCCCAACACCCACGAGGCCGGGCGACGTAATTGGCAGTGTCGGCCCCACAACAAGCGGTAGAATGGACGCATTTTCGCCACAACTTTTGGACATGGGCCTTGCTTGCATGATAGGCAAGGGCGAAAGAAACGCCGAGGTGATTGAAGCTATAAAGCGCAACAAAAGTATATATCTTGTTGCGGCGGGCGGCGGTGGTGCACTTATGGCAGGCTGTGTAAAAAGCGTAGAAATAGTGTGCTGGGAAGATTTAAAAAGCGAGGCAGTGCGCAGATTAACTGTGGAGAACATGCCCCTTACCGTTGCCATTGACGCTTGCGGCGGCAACATATATAAAGACGGCCCGGCGGCATATTTAAACTATATAAAAGGGCAAAAATAGCCGTAATTGCACAAAAAAACGGCATTATAATAAATAATTTACAAAAAACGCAGTTTGGAAAACTCCAAACTGCGTTTTTTATTATTAATATCGCACAGCTTTTAACAATATAAAGCAGCGCTAATTTAAATATAACCGTGCTCAAAGGCACTATTTTTTAAGCATGCTCAAATATTAGCTTTACAGGCCGCTACACGCTCTTAAACTTGTCTACAACTTTTTCAAGCTCGTGCGCCGGCAGCGGCTTGCTGTAATAATAGCCCTGTATGTAATCCGTGCCGCAGTTTACGGCAATGTTGAGCTGCTCTTTTGTCTCAATGCCCTCCGACACAAGTTTTTTGTCGGATAAATGGCCCAGCTTAACCATTGCAGAAAACAGATTTTGTATGTACTCATCCGTCTCGATATTAAGCACAAATTGACGCTCTGTCTTTAATATATTTGCCGGTGCATCGCGCAGACTTTGAAAAGAAGAATACCCAATACCAAAGTCGTCAAGGGCGATAGATATGCCTTTTGCACGCAGGCTGTTCAACGATTTTTTCATTTGCTCGTTTATATCAAGCTCCCTGCTCTCTGTTATTTCAAGGCATAAATTCTCGCCCGGGAAATCGTACTTTTCAATAATGCCAAGCACAATGTTCTCAAAATTAGTGTTTGCAATTTGCACGGGTGACACATTTACCTCAAGCAAAAATGTCTCTTCTTTGTCTAGCCCCCACTCTTTGCACTGCTTTACGGCCGTTTCAATAACCCACTGCCCAAGCGTGCCCATAAGGCCAAGGCTTTCTGCCTCTTTAATAAAAACATCCGGCGAAACAAAGCCAAACTCAGGGCTCGTCCACCTGCAAAGCGCCTCAACCCCGCACCAACTTTGTGTTTTAGCACACACTATTGGCTGATAATTTAACGAGAAGCCCTGCATATTTTGCCCTACTGCATTTTTAAGGCTAAGCTCTAACATCAAGTGCTTTCTAAACTCGTTGTCGGAGTCTACGCTGTACATAGTAAACCCACCGCAAGTGTCTGCGGCGTCTAGTGCACGGCTAATAAGTCCCGGTAAATCGTCGTTTTCATTAAGCGCGATGCCAATGTCCACCGTGCATATATTCGCCTTGCAAAACAGATATATAATCTCTCCGTCTATGTCTACTGCCCACTCAAAGTCAAAATCCTTTTGTATATTTTGGGCAAGCTCGTTTACCTTGCCTGCTGCAACGCCTTTTAAATACACGCAAAAACTGTCGCCCTCAATCCTGTACACGTCAAACTTTCTGCTTGTTTTTTCTGCCATGCAATCGACAATTTTTGCAAGCAACCTGTCTCCCGTATGGCGCCCATATGCATCGTTAATTCGGCGCAATTCTTTAACATCAAGGCATATTAAATAGTCCCCGTCTTTGCCATCGCTCTCATAGTCATTTATCAGCTTTGTCAAGTTTGGCAGGTTCATCTCTCTGTCGTAATAAGCCAAATTTTTAAGTTTATCGCGCATGACACGCTCTTTTGTAATGTCAAGGTATGTCATAACAAGCGCAACTTGCCCGTCAACCCATCTGATTGGCTGGACAGTGCGGCGCCACCACAATTTTGTGCGCCTTACAAAAATTTCTTCAACAATCTTTTCGCCCTCTTCGGCGCAAGAAGCAGCATCAATTTTATCGTATGGAAACGACAAAAACAGCCCGTCTTGAATGTCAGACTCGCATGCGACATCCCTTAAATTATTAAACAACATATCGTCTTTATTTAAGCCGATAAGCATGCTCATCTTCTCATTTGCCATCATAACGCTGCCCGATTCATAATCACAAACGTACATGGCAGCATCGGAAGAATCTGAAAAAATAGTTAGCGTGCGGCTCATAAGGCTCATGTCTTCTGCAACTTTATTAAGCATTTTATTGCGGTTTATCGCAGATTTTTCAGCACGTGCAAGCTGTATAAGCGTGCCTGTAAACGCTATTAGACATTTAAAATAGCTGTCGAACTGTGCGGTTGTTGTAACCGGCAAAACATCCGTTGCCTCTTTTAGTACAGTTACCGCAACCCCTGCAAGTTTTGCGGTGTCCTCAAGCATGCTCTCGCTCGGCGTGCACATTCTCACCTGCCCCAAAATCCAAGAGCCAACAAGCGTGTTATCCACAAAAATGGGCACGGACGCCGTTGTTAGCCCGGAGTGTGGGCACACTAACACCGACGGCTGTTTTGTTTTCATGCTCTCTTTAATTAGCATACCGTTTGTATGCACACATTTTATAGCCGTTTTATCATTTGTTTGCATAAGTGCGCACATGCCGTTTAAATTGCTTGGTGTTGTAATTGGCAAACCGTTTGGGTCTACCACTACAGACGCCAGCTGTGCTATGTCTGCAAAAGCATCTTGCACATCTTGCAACATCTCTAAATCCACAAGTTCTTGCAGTGTCACGTGCTCGTTCATAAAAACACCATCTTGTTTTGTTATGTCAAAATTACTCGCTAATTTGCCCTTTTTTCTTTAAGTCATCTACAATTTCATCGTAAAATTCTTTACTTATTTTAAATTTAAATTTATATATTACGTATCCTGCCACAATAAACACAACCGGCACGGCTATCATAAACACTTTTAGCACCGTTTGCCCCTCTTGCGGTATGCTTTCTGCGGCTTCTTCGCCCACTTTAATCTGCGACATAATAAGGCCTATAGTTACAAAGCCCATAGAAATTGCACCGCCGATTTTGTTGATTAACGGCTGAACGGAGAACGTTATACTCTCGCTGCGCTTGCCCAGCTTCCACTGGCCGTACTCAATAGTATCTGCCAAAAACATTAGCATTAAAAGCTGAATAAACGCCTGACCTGTAAATAAAAATAGCGCTGCAACAACAACTATTACAATATTAGCCCCTGCAAGCCAAAACACGCCATAGCCCACTATTACAAGTATAGTTGCCAGCAGATAGAATTTTTCTCTTACTAAGCGCTTTGATATAAGCGGAAAAATAGCCAGTGCGGATATCTGTGCGACACCTACAACCGCGGCAAGCACTGCGTACATGCCTGCATCGCCATAGACGTACTGCATATAGTAGATAGAAAACGAGGTTGTTGTCAAATAACCTATTGTAAAAAGCGACATAGACAGCGTTGTCCACATGAGTTGGTCGTTTTTAAAAAGCGCATCTAAAAGGCCTTTTAGTGTTGTTTTTTCGTCGTTATTTTTAAACAGGCTAGTGTTTTCTTTAACGCCAAAAACAGTAAACAGCGTAAAGCCGAGCATGCACGCCGTCACAGCAAGTGCAAATATCGTCCATGCAAGCGGCGGATTATTAAGCTGAACACCGAGAGAGCTTGTTATGGGTTGCCACAAAACCATAACGGCAAACATGCCTACGTTTGCACAAATTCTTGCAAAAGCGCCTGTCTTCTCGCGCACTTTTTGGTCAACCGACAGCGACGGCAACATCGACCAATAGGCTATGTCGTTTAGGCCATAAAAAATGTCCCAAAGCAGATATGCACCGGCAAATATAACCACAAACCAGTAGCTCTCAATGCCAAAATCCATAAATATAACCATGTAGCATATTGCGCCAACTACCGCACCCAAAACAAGCGGCGGCTTATACTTGCCAAACTTGGACTTGCCGTTGTCAATCAAAAGGCCCATAAGTGGGTCGTTAAGTGCATCTACAACACGCAGTATTGTAAAAACAGCGCTAGTTGCAACAAAAATATGTTGCGGCAATGTTAGCACATTTGATAAGTAATAAATAAGCGCATTTGCTATAAATGCGTAAAACATGTCTCGCCCTACTGTGCCAAGTCCAAAAAACGCCATGTTCTTTCTGTCTTGTCTGCTCATGCTCTGCTGTCCTCTTTTCGGCTTTTATTATAAGTTGCTGTGTATTATTTTGACAAGTTTAAAGCACCAATGTGCTGTAATTTTCAATAATAGCTGCCTCGTACGGGCGCAGTATATTTTTTACATATGCGTCTTTACAGCTAGAGAAAACAGCCTCGCCCGTTATGGGCGATTTTTTACTTTTGCCTGTGAGGTTTACTATAACTTTAAGGCTTCGAGTGTCAGTTTTGCGCTCAAACATCAAAACACCGCCCTTTAGGTACATCCTGCGGTACTCGCCGCTCTGCAGTGCCTCGCTCTCGTTTCTATACGCAATTAGCCGCCTGTAAAAGTTAAGTATTGAGTTGTTATCAATATCTTGCGCTTGCACATTTATTCTCTTGTAGTTTTTATTAACCCCAAGCCATGGTGTGCCCGTTGTAAAGCCGCCGTGCTCCTCATCAGTCCACTGCATTGGCGTCCTTGCGTTATCACGGCTTTTATCCTTTATAACTTGCCACCTTAAAAATTTTGGCACGTGTAGCGAGCCGTATTTTGCCCATATGTTATTGGACTCTACATCTTTTACGCTGTCAATGTCCTTAAAGTCAAAATTCGTCATGCCTATTTCCTGGCCCTCGAACATAAACGGCGTGCCACGCAGCGATAAAAGCAGTATTGCCAGCGCCTTTGCACTGCGTATGCGGTATTTTTTGTCGTTGCCAAACCTGGAAACGCTCCTGGGCTGGTCGTGGTTTTCAAAGTAAACTGTGTTAAAATCCATGCTGCGTTGCCATTTTGACAGCGTGCTTAAAAACCTATGTGCGCTAAATTTGCGGGGAATCCACTTAACACCGAAACAATCTGTCTCCATATGCTCAAAAGAAAACACTGCGCTAAGCTCTTTTCTGTCCTCGTCCGTAAGCAGTTTAGCCGCTTTAGTATTTACAAACACGGTCTCGCCAACTGTGTAGCAATTATATTTTTCAAACACTTCCTCGTTAAACCTGTTTAACAGCTTGTGTGTGCCCTCTGTTGATAAGTAGTGCTCTAGCCCCGTAAGTGCTAAACGTTTTTTGCCGTTTTCCAGTGAATTTTTATGCAGTATGTTTATTACATCGCATCTAAAGCCATCCACGCCTTTATCCAGCCAAAAGCGCATCACGTCCATAACCTCTTTTACAACAGCCTCGTTGTTATAGTTTAAATCGGGCTGCTCTTTGGCAAAAAGGTGCAGATAATACTCTTTTCGCTCCTCGTCGTAATTCCAGCAGTCCTCGCCAAAAAAGCTGCCCCAGTTAGACGGTTTTTCGCCCTCTTTGCCCTCTTTCCAGATATAGTAATCTGTGTAGGGCTCTATTTTAAGGCGGCTCTTTTCAAACCATTCGTGCTTATCGGATGTGTGATTTATAACGAGGTCCATTATCACTTTTATATCTAGCTCTTTACACTGCTCTATAAGATTATCCATATCTTCCATAGTGCCGTAGTTTTCGTGTATGTTTTTGTAGTCGCTTATGTCGTAGCCGTTATCCCTATTTGGGGAGCTGTAAACGGGCGAGAGCCAAATAGCGCCTACGCCCAAATTTTTTAAGTAATCTAGCTTTGAAATAATACCGTTTAAATCCCCTATCCCATCGCCGTCCGAGTCGCAAAAGCTCATGGGGTATATTTGATATATAACACGCTCTCTCCACCATTTTTCACTGGACACTACATACACCTCGCTGTAATTTTTATATAAATTGAATAAAAAGTGCCCATACGGCACAGTAATATATTAACACGCAAATACTCCATAATATTATACCATATTACATCTTGCTAAGCAATACACAACATGGCCTTGGTACGATACAAATGGTTAAGTTTTGCGCTAACAGTGCATAAATAATGCACTGCGTAAGCCGCGCTTAATTGCAAAACAAAAAATAAGGTGATATAATAGACAAAAAAAGATGATACTCTACGATTTTTATTAACTGAAGGGCAGGGAATATACAATGCACAATGTACGAAAATTAAACGACAGCATTAACATGGTAGGCGCGTCTGACAGAAGACTTGCGCTTTTTGAAAACGTGCACCCGATACCGGATGGCATGGCGTATAATTCTTATTTTGTAGCCGACGAAAAAACGGTTGTGCTAGATGCCATAGACAGCACTTGCGCAGATGTTTACTTTGAAAATTTGGCGCATTGCCTTGGCGGCAGGGCGCTGGATTATATAATAATTAACCACGTTGAGCCCGACCACTGCGCCTGCCTTGACGAGCTTATATTGCGATACCCCGACATAAAAATGGTGTGTAATGCAAAGGCCGCCTCTATGCTAAAGCAGTTTTTTACGTTTGATGTGGACACCCGTGCGCACATAGTTGCCGAGGGTGACGAGCTGAGCATAGGCACGCACACATTTAAGTTTTTTATGGCGCCAATGGTGCACTGGCCGGAGGCCATGGTTACGTACGAGATAAGCACAAAAACACTTTTTAGCGCCGATGCCTTTGGCACGTTTGGGGCGACGGGCGGCGCAATTTTTGCCGACGAGCTTAATTTTGAGACCGAATGGCTTGACGACGCGCGCAGGTACTACGCAAACATAGTTGGCAAATACGGCCCTCAGGTGCTTGCGCTGTTAAAAAAGGCGGCTACGCTAGACATACGCATGATCTGCCCGTTGCACGGGCCTGTTTGGCGCAATAATTTTAAGTATATTATAGACAAGTACAAGCTTTGGGCAAGCTACACGCCGGAGACTGCCGGTGTTTTAATACCGTATGCGTCTATATACGGCGGCACAAAAAATGCGGCGGAGGTACTTGCCGCACGCCTTGTGGAGCTTGGTGTTAAAAACGTTAAATTGTACGATGTATCGTGCACGCATGTTTCGTACCTTGTGGCTAAGGCGTTTGAGTACAGCCATATTGTGTTTGCAAGCGTCACTTATAACATGGGTGTTTTTGCATCCATGGAAAATTTACTGCACGAGCTTGCAGCGCATAATTTACAAAATCGCACTGTAGCCTTTGTCGAAAACGGGTCCTGGGCGCCTGCGGCTAAAAACGCTATGGCAAACATTGTAAGCGGCATGAAGAACATGACTGTTTTAGAGAGCTTTGTCTCTGTTAAGTCGCGTGTCAACGACGAGACTTTAGAAAAGCTGCACACGCTTGCACAGGATGTTTATGCATCTTACAGCGATTATGTAAAAGGTTTACAAGATGCTGCGCAGTGCGAGGATGAGGTTGACGCCACCACTTTATTTAAAATACCGTATGGTCTATACGTTGTTGCCGCGCGTGAGGGCGACAAGGACAATGGCTGCATTATAAACACCGTACAGCAAGTTACAAACACGCCTAACCGCATATCGGTAGTTATATGTAAGCAAAATTACACGCATGATATTGTGCTTAACACCGGCAAATTTAACGTGCTTACGCTGTCGCAGGCGGCGGGGTTTGATATATTTGAGAGGTTTGGCTTTAACAGCGGGCGTGACACCGATAAGTTTGACGGCATTGATTTTGACAGGGCACAAAACGGTATTGCTGTTTTAAAAGATTGCATTAACAGCGTAATTTGTGCCGATGTTGTAGATGTTGTGGATTTATACACGCACACCATGTTTGTAGCCACTATAAGCGAGGCGCGCATTATCAACGATGAGAGCACTGTGACTTACGATTATTACCTAAACAACATTAAGCCAAAGCCCGAGAGCAAGGCCGGTGATAAGAAGGGGTTTGTGTGTAAAATATGCGGCTGGGTATACGAGGGAGAAACACTGCCAAAAGACATAGTTTGCCCACTTTGCAAACACGGTTATTCGGACTTTGAGCCGCTTTAACTCGCTTAAAAAACCACTTTTTAGCGTATTTTTTTAAAATTGAGGCGAGAAAACTTTTGCTTTTTAGAGAAAACCCAAGGCAAAAAACTCTCGCTTTTTTGAAAAAAAGCGAGTGAAAAAACTTTAATTGTGCATAGATAAAATGTATGTAATTGGCATATTTATATATGCGGCTAGTTTAATAGTAGACATGCTTATACACAAAAGTTATTTATTAAATTACAGTAAATGGCTGCTTAAAATAAGCACCAAAAACAGGCTGTGACAAGCGGTAAAGTCCGCGCTGTCACAGCCTGTTTTAAGCTGTAATTTATTAATTAGCCGTATTAGCCTGCAAAGTAAATGCTTATAACACTTACAAGTATTGCAAGCACAAAAAATACTATTGCCGCAATTTTTGTGTATTTAGCAAGCATTGTTTTAGGTGTATTTGCGTTGTTTTCCATCATGTCGCCGCCGCCGATTGTACCTGTTAGGCCGCTGCCTTTTGAGTCTTGCATCAACACAAGCCCAATAATTGAAACGCCACAAAGTATTAATAATACACCGCTGATAATCTCCAAAATGCTCATTTTTTTCTCCATTCTGCCGCCATTCTTAACACGGCCATTTACTATGCCCGGCACTTTTTATACCGGTGCATCTATGTTTTGTGTAGTTTGTAAAATTTATACGCCCACACATAATTGGCAAAGTATATATTACCATATTTGCAAAATAAAATCAAGTGCTAAAAAAACCTTGCGCAAATTACTTTTTGTAAAAAGCTTGCAAACGTGCCACAAAGCACATTGCATCAAACCTGTTTTAGCAAATAAACGCCGATAAACCGCTTATTATTGTGGTTTACGCCGAGTTTGTGTCGGCCTGTTTTTCCTCCGCTAGCGTCTTGCCCGTTGAGTAGCTCATATCGCCAAACGTGTTGTAAAGCCCTACCGGCGTCTCATTTGCGTTCCAATAATTGCACGCCGCCTTGGTAAAAACAGCGCCCCTACTAACGGCTTTCATACATAAAACGTGCGGGCCGGCCTCTAAAGTTTCGCCCGAGTATGGGTTTTTCCAGCTCTTTGTAAAGCCCTCCTTTGGCGTCTTATGCGGCGTTATATGGCTTGCAAGGTACTTGTTTGTGCGCAAAATATTGTCAAGCCCATGCGCAAAAATCTTTCTAAAGCCAACCCTTGACAGCGTCAGCTTGTGCACAAGCCTAAACATGTGGAACATGTCGGCAAGGTCTGCGGACGGCACGTCAATTTCAAACACAGCGCGCAAACTCTGCTTTAAAAGTGCGCTAATTTGCGCAAGCTCCTGCGCCGTTAGCAAAGGCGCCGCCGCATCTACCGGCACACCGTTTTTGCCCGTGTCAAGCTTATAAAAGTGCGTGTCCATTGCTACCTCGCAAAAGCCGTGCCCCCCTGCCCCCTCAAACTGTGCACCGTTTTCGCTCATCGCCGCAACGTACGGGTGCATTACCGTGTCTGCGGCATAGTGTGTAATAAAACCCAGCGCATAGCTTCGCTGTATAGGCGTTTTTGCA
Source organism: uncultured Bacteroides sp. (assembly GCA_964368295.1). GTDB lineage: Bacteria > Bacillota > Clostridia > Oscillospirales > Ruminococcaceae > Ruthenibacterium. Next base: position 8,780 of record CAYJBO010000002.1, on the reverse strand, counting down.
TAGATAACAAGCGCGCATAAAAACTTGCCGCACTTTTCTGAGTGTATTTTACTGCCTAACTTTTGCATGTTTACCTTTGATTTATTTGGAAATACTCCGCCGCAAAAAAACGGGTCGGGCCCATTTGCGCCCATCTCATATGCACTTTGGCTATATATATCTAAAGCGGCCGCCTTTTTAGTAGCCCTCGCTATTCTTATGTGCGTATATGCCTCGGGCATAATACCCCCCCTTTTTTAGTGCCGTATACTTATACCGGCTAGCGCTATATATTTTATGCTGTTATATCGATAAAAATACACACAACGAAAGGTGCGCTGCATTGCTTAAATATGCGGCATACCAATTAAAAAGTTTGTGTGGCGCAGCATTTTAACCGCCGCTTGCACCGTTTACAGCCGCGCTTAATTTTTGCAAAATAGGCGCATCCGACAAGTTCTTTTTGCCATCTACATCTGTAAACACATAGCGCTCACAGCCGCCGTCGTCTTTTTTACAGCCAACCAGCTCAAGCTCACACAGCGCCGCAAGCGACACCAACGTTTTACCGGTATTGCGCTCGCCCAATTTTTTAAACAGTGGGCGCAAGTCGTCCTTTGTAACGCCGTCTTTTATCGCCCTGTACACGTACCCCGTGTCCTCTCTTGTAGGCGTAATGTCCTTAATCATCTTATCCGACAAGTCAGCTTCGTTGCAAAACAGCTCAAACGCTTCAACGCCGTCTAAAAACGCCTCATCAATTCCTGCCGGGCGCAATTCTTTAATCCTGGCAGAGACAATCTCGCCATTTTTCGACTCGTAAACGCTGATGCTGAGCGCCGCATCAACCATATCGCCCTTTTTATAGCAAAGCCCACACGGGCCCTGCCCAAAAAGCACCGCATAAATACTAGCGTTGCCACTGCGCAATTTTAAGCGGCTGTGCTTGCCCTCGCTAATTGCATAAACGTCCTCAACAAGCAAAGACTTTGCAAAAAACAGCGGTGCACGGTTGCCGTGTCCAAAAGGCTCTAGCACATTAAGCGAGTTTACATCTTGCGTAGTAAGTGTCCCAATGTCAATTTCAGCATCTAGCACAAGCGGCGCATAGCGCACGCTCGGATGATTTTCCATCGCCCACTCGTTAACTTTCTTCCTAAGTGCGGGTATGTCTTGCGCGTTTATGCTAAGGCCTGCCGCAAGCGAATGCCCACCAAAGCGAAGCAGCAAATCTTCGCAATGAGATATTGCATTGTAAAGCGATATGCCTGCAACACTGCGCCCGGAGCCCTTGCCCTCGCCGTTTTCGTCTATTGAAATAATTATTGACGGCTTGCCATAGCGCTCGCACACACGGGAGGCGACAATGCCAATTATCCCCGGGTGGTACCCCTCTTTTGCAACTACGAGTATGCGGTCTTTTTTGTAGTTTGGGTCTGCCTCTATAGCGCTTATAACCTGTTTAGAAATCTCCTGCTCTGTCTTTTGGCGCTCTGTGTTTTGGTCGTCAAGCTCTTTTGCAAGCTGCATCGCCTCCGCTTGCTCCTCGCACAAAAGCAATAAAAACGACGTCGGTGCGCTGTCCATACGCCCTGCGGCATTTAACCTTGGC
>CAYJBO010000002.1:0-7179 GCA_964368295.1 uncultured Bacteroides sp. | reverse complement strand
CCTTGGCGATACCGCATACGATATGCTCTCGGCGGTTATCTTTTTGTCCGCCAGGCCGCATATCTCAAAAAGCGCAACTAAACCGGGTCTGTCTGTGCTATTTAACAGCTCAAGCCCTGCCTTAACTATCGTCCTATTTACGCCCTCAAGCACCATTATATCGGCTATTGTACCTATTGCGGCAAGGTCGGCATAATATGTAAGCATCTCGTGCGCCTCGCAGCACTCCAGTGCGCACACAAGCATATACGCAACGCCTGCGCCGCACATATTCTCACAGCCGCTCTCGTCGCCGGGTATGCGTGGGTCCACAACTGCAACTGCGGCCGGCAGTACTTCCGGCGGCAGATGATGGTCTGTAATTACAACGTCTATGCCCAGCTCGTTTGCCCTGTCTACCGCCTCGTTTGCTGTTATACCGTTATCTACAGTTATTATTAAATTTATATTCTTTGCGCTAAGTTTTTCTACAGCACTTGGAAAAAGGCCGTATCCGTCGCCCTCTCTGCTTGGCAGCACATAAAAAACGTTTGCGCCAATCGAGTCGAGGTAGCTGTACAAAAGCGCAGTCGCCGTAACTCCGTCAACGTCGTAATCGCCAAAAACAACAATGTTTTCGCCGCTGTCAACGGCCGCTAAAATCCTGTCCACAGCGTCTTGCATGCCGCTCATTTTCATCGGGTCCGGCATTTCCAAAGTGTCGTTTAAAATATCGCCTACATCTTTGTTTGAGTGCTTTTCTCTCGTAGACAAAACATCGCAAACCAGCTGCGGCAAGCCAAAATTATTTTGCAGTTTATTGCTTATTTCGTCTGACGGACGGTTAATTTGCCATGGGCGATAAAACATATATTGGCGCCTTTCTTACTTTTATTTATATTAGCTGCGCTAATATAATTTTTATCCAATGCGGCATTTGGCTCGCCGCTATTGCGGCAACCGCCAAACATGCCAATAAATAATCCTACGGATTATTTAAATTATTATTGTTTTTTTACTATATCAGATGTATTTTTTTATCTTTTCGCTCATTGCAGCCACATCTTTTTTGTCTATGTGTGCCTTGTCGACATAGCCGTATATTCTGCCTGCAAAATTTGCAAACGGCGCGCAAACACGGGCAAAAGCACGTGGGTGCAATTTAATTTTATACATGCAGTGCACGCCAACAAGCGCAATATATTTTACAAGGTTAAACCTTTGCTTAAAGGGTGCGCTAAACGGTTTTGCCACAGGCGGATTTTTATAAACTCGCTCTAGCAAATCGGCGGTTTTGATGTATGCCGGCGTGTCGCTCTTTTCAAAATACGCCTCAATTATCTCGGCATCGATGGGGAATTTTGCCCCCTCGCTAAATGCGGCCGCCTTAAAATCCTGATAATTTTCAACATACTTTGCATCTTTGTAAATCACGGGGTCAAACTCGTGCTCTATCGGGCACGGGCGCAGTATATGGCAGCTTTTATTTGCAAAATAAACCTCGGCTATCGCCGTGCTCATCCACAAAAAAATCGTGTCGCAAACGGTTATCCACTGGCGCACACTGTCGGAGAATATTATATGGAAATTTTTATGCTTTTCGCTCAGCGCTGTGAGCTCTTCGCTCTTCCACTCGCTAGGGTGGCGCCTGTAAACAAGCTGTGTTTCGGGGTTTTCGCTAAGCAGTTTGTCAAACCATTCCAGCGTAGTTTGCATGCTAAGTTTGTTTGTGCTTGCAAAGCCGCCAAAATCCTCGCCCGCCATTTCGCTCAGCTCTCTCACCTCTTCGGGCGTCATGCTGGCATACCCAAAAGATGATATATACAGCATTATTTTTTTGCTCTCATCAAGGCCGTGCTCTTTGCAAATATCCGCCTTGCTCTTAAAATAGCCGTCAAATTGCGGCCTTAAAAAATCCATCATTATTGCGCCTGTAACAGGGCAGTTTTTCTCGTCTGTGCCGTTTTGTATAAGCCTTTGCGCTGTTTTTTTTCCCCAGCACACGTGCATGCATTTTTTTGCATTGCCGGCCATGTTAAACCATTCGCCGTCCTCTTGCGTGTCGCTTAGCATTTGCTCCCAGTGCAGGTTTACAACCTTGTTGCAAACGCCTACATTGTTGTACACGTGGCTGTTTATCGCCTCGTCGTCGTACATACAGCTGGCAACAAGTACCTCGGGCTTTTTATATGTGCGGTACTTTAACTTTTTGCGTGCAAGCAAATGCTGCACCTCGTATGTGTAGCCGCGTTTTTCAAGCTCTGCGCCAAGCAGCAATATGCTCTCGTACTCCCTTACAATGTGCTCGTACAATATTAAAAAATCAAGGCCCTTGCCCCTTTTTTTTGCCGTCATTTCGGTATTAGCCACCGTAGCTCACCTCCGAAAACAGCATTTGAGTATACTCTAAAAGTCCGTTTCTCGTGTCTATGTGGAAGCCGTCAAAAAATGAAGTGTCGGGGTAGTAAATAATATCTGTCCACTCGTAATCAAGCACTGTTGCGCTTGTGCTTTTTATCGTTTCAAGCGCCGGTTTTATCGCCTCGTCTATGCCCAGCGGCTCGCACACAAGCGTGCGCAATGTCTCGTCCATCGGCGGCAATACTATTGTCATCTCAATGCCGTTTTGCTCGCAAAACTCTGTCATTTCAACAAGCTCTGCAAGCGCTTGTTCATTTATTGAGTATTTGCTGTCCTCCGGCGTTATCTCTGTCAGCATGTAGTCTGCAATTTCGCGCGCATTTAGCAGTGTGCCGTCTGCGGCGTATTGCCTTTGTGGCAGTGCCGCCGTGCCCTGTTTTGCCGTGTTTGTATATATTGTAGCGGCGTAGTCTATAAGGTCTTTTCTGTACGGCAGCTCGCCCTGCTCGTCCACGTACTCATCGGGCGTGTGCACTGCGGTCTCCTCTTGGTTTTCATACGGCTCGCCCCTCATTGCGTACCTAATCCTGTCTGATATAACAGTCATTGCGTTTACGTTGTACTCTAAATTATAAACAAACGCAACGGGGTTTTTAAGCTGCGTCTCAACCGTTTCCATCCTGTTAACAGGGTTGTATGCCGCATTTAATGTGTAAAAAGACACACTCATTATAACAGTGTCAATCTCGGGGTTAAAATTATAAAGATAGTAGAACTCGTCTATGCTCTCTTGCAAGCTTGCACCGCCATAAGCGGCATTTGACACAGGCCGCCCTGCCACCTGCTCTACCGCCTCCATGTCAAAGTGCGCCATGCGCGAGTCGCCAAATATAACAGCCGTCTGCGGCGACGCTTGGTACCCTCTTATTCTTGCTATAGGGCTGTTTGTGCTTGTATTGTTTTGCAGGCCAAAATAATTATTTGGCTCAAATGCGGCAAACACCGCAAAGTGCAATATCAGCGGCAAAAGCGCAAGCGCAATCTTTGGTATAATTCTTCTCATTATATGTGTAGTCTCCGTTTCGTGGCGTGATTAAAAGTTTGCATAAGTAAAGTTTACGGTGCCAAACCCACCGCTTTGCATAATAAACCCAACAAGGCAAAGCGATATTAACAAATAGTAAAAAGCCCACCGCAAAACAGTGCTTTTTTGTGCCACTGCCGTCATAATATGTTTGCTTTTAAGTTTAAATTTTTCTTGCCATTCGCAGTAAAAAGCAACGCAGAGCGCAAACAGCAAGTACGCAATGTAAACGTACACCATAAAGTCTCTTGTGTAAAAGCCGCTTTGTATTGCGCTGTTTGTCTGTGCAAAAAAGTTTTGTAAAGATATGTCTTCAAACTGCCTGGCTATATAAGAAAAAGCGTCGGACACCGTGCCGCCTTTTACAAGCCCTATGCGGAAGAATATATGGCTTTGTGCCCAAAGCACAAACACCACCGCCATTTTATAAGCACGCACGAGAGGTTTTGGCTTTTTGGGCGGCTTTTTATAGTACTTGTGCATCAGCTCCTCACCAACGCGGAACACCGCTTGCAAAAGGCCCCAAACCACAAACGCCCATGTGCTACCGTGCCAAAATCCACTTATTATAAACACAATGGCAACGCTAGATATAACCGGCGGCGCACCGCTTAGCTTTTTGCCAAGTAGCGGTATGTGCGTTTGCCAGCGGCTCCACACAAGCGGCGTAAATATATAATCTTGCAGCCATGATGAGAGGCTTACGTGCCAGCAGCCCCAAAGGCCTGAAAAGTTTGTTGAAAAGTATGGTGTTTTAAAATTAACGGGTATCTCTATGCCAAGCAAAAGCGCACTGCCGCGCGCAATCTCGCTGTAGCCCGAAAACTCAAAATAAAGCTGTATTACATAACACGCCGCGGCAAACATAAGCGTTAGGCCGCTGTGTGCGTTAATAGTATCTATGCTTTCAAAAATCTCGTTTACATAAAGCCCAAGCACGTTGGCAATGCCAACCCACCTAAAAAAGCCAAAAAGTATAAGGCGCATTGCGTCGCACATGCGCTGTGCGTTAAAGGTTTGGTGCTTTGCCATTTGCGGCAAAACCTTTACCGCACGGCATATAGGGCCGCTTGTTATAGTGCCAAAAAAAGACACAAATGCGGCAAACCTAATAAAATTTTTCTCCGCTGTCATGTCGCCGCTTGCAACGTCAACTACGTAGCTTATTATTGCAAATGTGTAAAAACTTATACCAAGAGGCAGCGCAAGCGCCGCAATGCCGCTGCCAAAAACGCTGTGCAGCATTGGCAAAAATGCGTTAAAATACTTAAACACACAAAGCACGGCAACACAGGATGCCACTACCGCAAACAGCAGTGTTTTTTTGCGCTTACCGTCAGATTTTTCTATTAATAGCGTCATGCGCCACACAAAAACTATGTTTAAAATAAGCACAACAAGCGGCAACAGCGTGTCTAACAACGTGTACTGCTCCCCGCGCGGCAAGCTAAATGCATAAAAGATAATGCTTGCCGCAAACAGCACAAAATTTTGCAATTTGTGCGGCAAAATGTAGTAAGCCGCAACACAGCACACAAGCAGTATAACGTACTCAACGCCGGTAAATGTCATATGTAAAAAATCTCCGTTTCGTCCTGTTTGCCAAAGGCTTTGTTTTAAGTTTACAAGGCCTGTTTTTTATTAAATGTATGCCGCACACCTTTTAAGCCGCTAATTATACACAAAATTATATGGGCAAAAAATTGTGCGCCACACATTAAAACAACTTAATCGCTTAAAATTGTTTTAATAAATTAATTTTAGGTTTTTACTACCTGCCAACTAAGTTTGCCGCGCCTACTATGCCAGCGTTGTTGCCAAGTGTCGCTATTTCAACCCTCGGTATTATAACCTTGTCGCCTGCGTATGCATTATTTTCAACAAATTTGTTAAGCGGGTCTGTAAGGTACTCCCTCTCGCCACATATGCCGCCCGATATAAGTACTATTTGCGGCCTAAAAATATTGATAAGATTTACAATGCCCTCGCCCAGATTTTGCATGTAATTATTTACAACAGCAAGGCCTGTCTCGTCGTTTGCCTTTGCCGCTTTAAACGGGATGATGCCGTTCATGGCATTGCCGTTTTCCTCGTACATTTTAGCAAGTAGAGAGTTAGGGTTTGCCTTTGCCGCCTTAATCGCATCCCTTACAAGCGCCGTTGCGCTTGCATACGCCTCAAAACAGCCGTTGCGCCCACAAGTGCAGTGCTCGCCGTCTTTTACTATTATCATATGGCCCGCCTCTGCGCCGCCTGCGCTGCCGCCCTCAAAAAGGTGGCCGTCCATAACAAAGCCAGTGCCAACGCCCGTGCCAAGCGTAATAAGCACTGTGCTGCTGTACTCTTTTGCGGCACCTGCCACAAACTCGCCCAATGCGGCGCAGTTTGCGTCGTTGCTAATGGCAACGCTCTTGCCAAGCTCCTCTTTTATGGTATCGCCAAGCGGTATGTTTGTCCAATCGCTAAAATTGTTTGAATATATAACCACGCCGGTTTTTGCGTCCATAGTGCCCGGGCTTCCTATGCCCACGCCGATGCAATCATCAAGGCTGACGCCTGCTTTTTTAAGCGCCTCACGCGCTGTGTCTGCTATGTCTTTTGCAATCTCTCTCCAGCGCCTATCCGCGCCCGTTTTTACCGAGTGCGTTGCCAAGATGTTGTTTTTGCTGTCTAAAACGCCAGCCTTAATATTTGTGCCGCCAAGGTCAATGCCTATTCTGTACTCTTCTTTTTCAATATATGTCATAACAATTTTTGCATCTCCACTCAAAGTAACTTCTCCTGTATTTGCATGTGCAAATATGCTGTCGCCCTTAACGGCGCTAACTTCGCCCTCTTTGCACTTAAACTCGGCCGTGCCCTCTATCAAAAGAAAGTGGCAAAAACTGCCCTTGTCAACCTGTACGCTCTTAAAATTCTGCGCTGCGGCTAAGTCTATCAAGTCCACCGTAAAATACTTGCATTTTGCAAGGTGGCCCGCGCTGTTTTCTTGCAGTTTAAGCTGTGTTAAATCCGTTACTTCTGCCGCCTTTTGCACATGCAACTCGCGCAAATTGCCGTTTGCATCTCTTCTGTCAAAATCGTACACACGGTATGTAACGTTGCTGTTTTGCTGCACCTCTGCTATTAGGCAGCCCTCGCCAATTGCGTGTATGGTGCCCGCCTCTATAAAAAACACGTCGCCCTTTTTCACATCAATTTTGTTTAGCTTATCACAAATTGTATTGTCGCTTACAGAGCTTAAAAACTCCTCTTTTGTAACCGTTTGCTTAAACCCATAGTAAATGTAAGCGCCGGGCGCTGCATCCACAACATACCACATCTCTGTTTTGCCGTACTGCCCCTCGTTTTTAAGCGCATACTCATCGTCCGGATGAACCTGTATGGACAGCTTGTCCGCCGCGTCTATAAGCTTAATTAACACCGGAAAATCCTCAAAAGCCTCGCAATTTACGCCAAGGCACCCCTTGTGCTTAGCTACGTGCTCCGACAGCTTTTCGCCTGTTTTTTCCACAGTGCTCTGGCCGTCTTTATGTGTGGAAAGCTCCCATGTCTCTGCAATTATTTCGCTGTCTGCAACCTTTGCAAACTGCTCTTTTAGGCGTACTCCGCCCCATAAATAGTCAACTGTTGCCGGTATTAATTTATATATCATATTAATAGCACCCTTTTTAAACATTATTATTATAATATAATGTTTTTTAGCTTGTTCGTCAAGCCGTTTTTGCCCATTGAGTGCCTCTTGTGTGGCTAAT
>CAYJBO010000001.1:63713-91839 GCA_964368295.1 uncultured Bacteroides sp. | reverse complement strand
ACTCCGGACACCCTGATTAAAAGTCAGGTGCTCTGCCAACTGAGCTAATAGCTCTTAAAAAAACCATGCAACTCATATCAAGTTACTGTTTTCTTTAGTGCTTGAATAGTATATCAAAAATAATAAGTGTTGTCAATACAATTACAACAAATACTTTTTGTTTTTTGTAAATTATATTAATATACTATATTTTTAGCTAAAAATATGTAAAAACTCACACTTATTAACATATAAAAACTATTTTTGTGCAAGCTTAACATAGCAAATTAAACAATTTTGTTAAAAAATACCAGTAGATGTTTTGCGCAAAACCCTAACGCAGTAAAATTTTATAAAGCAATGAGGTTTTGCCAATATGATAGAAGCGAAGTTGACGACCAAGGAAACAACTTCTCAATATTAAAATTAAAGTCGAAGCAATAAAATGCGCCTTCGTCACTGCAAAACTTTTCGCTCCTAGTATAGATTAGCTAATTAATTAAGAACAAAGGCTCAAACCTTGCTTAATTGCTTGGTTTGAGCCTTGTTTTATTGAATCTTCCTTATGCGGGCATCTCCCACTTTTAAAGTAGAAGCGTTGGCAAAATCGCCCTCGCAAAATGCAACGGCAAAATTTTGCCATATGCCGCAAATGCCCTCTAAAGCATGCGACACCGCCACGGCTTTTTGTCAAAGCGCGCATAAATTTTACCCTAGCTTTTGCAAAGTTTTTGTTCGGGCAGCCATAAAATGCAGCACCATAAAAAACCGCAAAGCTAATTACATCGCTTTTACAAGCCGAGCTAAAGCCTTGCGCTATTAACTCGAACTGTAAAATTTGGCGATAAATCATCACTTATTGCTAATACTTTAAACCGCGGGGCATAAAATTTGTCAAATTGCGTCGTATTTTTTTACGCTCTCAGGCAATGCGCCCTCTTTGTCCGACACAGTTACAACAAGTTTTACGTCAGTGCCAAGCAAGCCCTCAAGCTTTGCTAGCAATGCGCCAAGTCCGTCAAGGTCTTTATTGCCTATTTTCAAAATACCGTCAATGTAAACTTCAACAATGTCGTAGTTACCGGCAAGTATGCCTGCAATAAAACCGTATAGCGCATCATATCCGCTTATAGCGTACTCGTCCACGTCAATAAGGCGTGCAGCGTGATTTAAATCATACGTCAGTTTCATAGATTTTTCGATACAAACAATGTTACCCGGAGTAGTTTTTGCAGATTCATTAATCATATCGATCATCTTTTTGGTCTTGCCGGAGCCCTTTTCACCAATAATCAAGTTAATCATAGAGATTAGCCTCCTTTTATAATTTACACCGCTACACATAAAACTGCGTTATGTTTTAGTGTGCAAACAGTGTTTTTGCCTTTGTTTTTATGCGCTGTGCGCATATGTCTTTGCTTTTTTTGCCTTGTCTAATTTATTTAAGCTTTGCCTCAAGCTCTGCTTTTTCTTTTTCAAAACCGGGCTTGCCAAGCAGCGCAAACATGTTTTTCTTATAGCTTTCAACACCGGGCTGGTCAAACGGATTTACCGATAGCAAATAGCCGGAGATAGCGCAGGCTTTTTCAAAGAAGTAAATAAGCTCGCCTAGCTCGGCCTCTTTAAGTGCGTCTATTTCTATAACAATGTTTGGCACGCCGCCGTCTGTGTGGGCAAGTATTGTGCCCTCCATGGCCTTGCGGTTAACAATGCTCATGTTTTGCCCCGATAAAAAGTTAAGTCCGTCAAAATTTTCTGCGCTCTCCTCTATAAATATGTCGCTGCTAGGAGATTTTACATCAACTACTGTCTCAAACATAATCCTTGTGCCGTCTTGTACAAACTGGCCCATAGAGTGCAGGTCTGTGCTTAGCACAACGCTTGCGGGGAAAATACCCTTTTGGTCTTTGCCCTCGCTCTCGCCAAACAGTTGTTTGTACCACTCGTTCATCATTGCAAAAGCCGGCTCGTAGCAGGCTAAAAGCTCAACGCTTTTGCCCTTGCGGTAAAAAATATTGCGCAAAGCTGCGTACTTGTAGCAGTCGTTGTCCTCGCTGCAAGCGCCGTACTTCTCACGCGCTGTGGCCGCGCCCTGCATAAGTGCGTCTATGTCACAGCCCGCAGCCGCTATTGGCAATAAACCTACCGCAGTTAAAACAGAAAACCTGCCGCCCACGTCGTCGGGAACAACAAAGCTCTCGTAGCCCTCTTCGTCTGCAAGTTGTTTTAAAGTGCCCCTTGCCTTGTCTGTTGTGGCGTATATGCGCCCTTTTGCGCCCTCTTTGCCGTATTTGTCTATCAATAGCTTTTTAAAAATCCTAAACGCAACCGCAGGCTCTGTTGTAGTGCCCGATTTAGAGATGACGTTTACGGATATGTCTTTGCCCTCGCAAACTTTTAAAACGTCGTTTAGGTATGCCGGGCTAATGGAGTTGCCCACATAGTAAATTTTAGGGGTGCCGCTGCAGGTGTCGTTGTACATTGCGCCTTTTAGCGCCTCTATAACTGCCCTTGCGCCAAGGTAGCTGCCGCCAATGCCTATTACTATTAAAACGTCGCTGTCGCTTTTAATCTTTTCGGCAGACGCCTTTATCCTGGCAAACTCCTCTTTGTTATATAAAGCAGGCAGGTCAAGCCAGCCCAAAAAATCGCTGCCGGCGCCCTGCCTGCTATCTAAAAGATCATGTGCAAGCTTTACCTGGGCAAAAATTGCCTCAAGTTCAGCCTTATTTACAAAGTTTTTAATATGTTTCGTGTTTAAATGTACTCCCACTTACATTCCCCCGTATTAAAATTTGTGGCAATGCTTGGCAAACAGCCAAAACATGCGCTAATTAATTATATCTGTATTAATACTATATATTACACGGGGCGTGCTGTCAAGATAAAACACATTATTTTTACAAAGATGTCAATGCTTTTGTGAGAAGTGACAAAGCATTGCCGAAATTCATTTTTTCAACGTCATCCTGTGCGAAAATTGGATACGTCGCCAGCACAAGCTCGCCGAGCGACAGCGTTACGGTGCCCACCTCGTCGCCCTGCATTATTGGTGCTTTAACAGACGGGGCTATTTCAAAAGTTGCGGTTAAATCTTTGCCCTCTGCTTTGCGGCAAAGCACACCGTTTGGCGTGCCGTATATAATGCCAACCTCACGCTGAGAGCCGTTTGTTACGCCTATAATTTGGGGTGCGCTCTCTATCTCGGGGAACGGCGCAAACTCGTACGTTGCAAAGCCGTAATCAAGCAGTGACGTGGCCGCCTCAAAGCGCTCTGCGCCGGAGCTACAGCCCAATACTACGGCTATCATTGAGGTGCCGTCTCTTGTTGCAGTTGCGCTTATACAAACGCCGGCGCCGCTGGTTGTGCCGGTTTTTAGGCCCGTTATGCCCGTGTAAGTATTTAACAGCTTATTTGTGTTTACAAGCTGTGTTTGCCCGTTTCTCAATGTGTCTGTCCATATGCCGGAGTACTCTAGTATAAGCGGATGGTGCAAAAGCGCCTCTGACATTATTGCGACGTCCCTTGCCGTGGACAGGTGCCCCTCTGCATCAAGGCCGCACGCATTTACAAAGTGTGTGTTTTGCATGCCAAGCTCTTTTGCACGTATGTTCATCATCTCGGCAAAGGCGGGCTCGCTGCCGCCAACAAATTCGGCCACTGCAACGGCGGCATCGTTTGCGCTGTTTACGCAAATAGCCTTTACAAGCTCGTCTAGCGTAAACTGCTCGCCCGGCTCTAGCCATATTTGGCTGCCGCCCATGCTGTATGCGTGGTGCGATATTGGCACATAGTCGCTAAGGCTAACCTTGCCGGCCTCTACCGCCTCCAGCGTCAAGAGCAGAGTCATTATTTTTGTAATGCTAGCAACGGGCACTGCCGTGTCGGGGTCTTTTTCGTATAGCACGTCGCCCGTGTCGGCCGCTACAAGTATGGCGTTTTTGGCCGGTATATCAAAAGAGGGCAGCTCAACTCTTGCGGTGTTTGTGCGCGATATATCGCCAGTTATGTTTTGTATAAAAGTGTTGTTAAGCATGTCTGTTGCGGCGTCCAGTATGGGTCCGTCTGCCTGGGGCGGCGTGGTGGCCTCTTCGGGAGTTTCTGCCGTGCTGTCCTGCGCTGTTTGGGGCGCAGTAGTCTCGGGCTGTGCGGTTTGCGGTGGTGTAGCTTCGGGCTGTGCGGTCTGTGTCTCTTGCGGCACTTGTGTGTCGGTGGTCTGCTGTGTTGCCGGTGGCGTTTGCTCGGCTTGCGCCTCGGGTGCGGCACCTTGAGCTTGCGCCTGTGGGGTTATTTGCTGTGTTGTCTGTGTGTCGTTTTGCGTTTGTGCAATTACATCCTCTATTGGCGGCACGTCTGCAAAGGCACTAAAAGCCAGACATAACGTTATAATAAATGATGTTATAGCGGCAAAAAGCTTGTTTTTCATTAGTATTGTCCCTCCTTTTACTATACATTTATATGTGGCGACTTGCTGTTTTATCGCTGGTTTTGTATAATAATATTACGTTTAACATAAATAATTTTGGGGTGAAACTGTGAAAGTAGCATTTTATACGCTTGGGTGCAAGGTAAATCAGAGTGAGACAAACGCACTTGCAAGGCTTTTTTTAGAGAATGGATTTGAGACGGCGGCACAAAGCGAGCTTGCCGATGTTTACGTTGTAAACAGCTGTACTGTGACGAGCGTTGGCGACAAGAAAAGCCGCCAGTGGTTGCGCAAGGCAAAAAGGCAAAATCCTAATGCCGTAACGGTGCTTACGGGCTGTTATCCGCAGGCTTTTGCAAAAAAAGCGGCAGAGCTTAAAGAGGCGGACGTTATTACCGGCACACGCGCAAAGGGTAAAATTGTAGACCATGTGCTTGAGAGTATGCAGACGGGCGCGCGCATAGTTGATGTGTCGCAGCACGAGAGCGGCGATTTATTTGAGGAGCTGCCCGTGCAAAGACAGACGATGCGCACAAGGGCGTTTGTTAAAATAGAGGACGGCTGCGACAGGCGATGTGCGTACTGCATAATACCGTATGCGCGCGGCAAGGTGCGCTCACGCACGGAGCAAAGCATTTTAAAAGAGGTAGAGGAATTATCTTTGGGCGGCTGTGCCGAGGTTGTGCTAACGGGTATAAACTTGTCTAGCTACGGCAAAGACACAGGCACCGATATAGCGGACATAGTAAAAAAAGTTGCCGATTTACCGCATATAAAAAGCATACGCCTAGGCAGTTTAGAGCCCGACATGATGACGGACGATATAATCGAGCGGCTGTCTAGGGTAGACAAGCTGTGCGCACATTTTCATCTTGCGCTGCAAAGCGGCTGTGACGATACGTTAAAGAGGATGCGCCGCCCATACACAACCGCACAGTACGCACAAATTGTGCAAAAAATGCGCAGTGCAATGCCGGGTGCAACCTTTATGACAGACGTGATAGTGGGCTTTGCCGGCGAGAGCGAAGAGGAGTTTGAGGCCAGCCTAAAATTTGTGTGCGACATGCAATTTTTAAAGGTGCATGTGTTTGCGTTTTCTAAGCGAGAGGGCACGCCTGCAAACGACATGCCTATGCAAGTAGACGAGCCGACAAAGCACAGCCGCAGTAAAATTATGCAGCAGCGCACAGACGAAGTGCGAAAGGGCATCATAGATAATATGTATGACAGCACGGTGCAAATTTTGCTGGAGCAGCCGATAAGCAAGGACGTTTACACGGGGTACACCGCACATTATGTGCCCGTGGTAATTGCGGCAAGCGGCACAAAGCAGGGCGATATTGTAACGGCAGTGCTAAAAGAATATGACGGCAATAGGTGCAAAGCCGTGCTAGCCAAACAGATGTAATACGAACTCGTTTTTTATTTAGCCAAAAGCCCGAAAACTGTGTCAGCGCACCTTGTAAGGCGAAAGCCTTACATAGGTACACTTTATTGTATTACGAGTGAGGATAACACGGCACAGCGCATAAATTTACTAAAATAGGCGGGTGCGGATTATAACGGCTTGGCTAGTGTACCCGCTTAAAGCGGCGTTTAAAGCAAAAAAACAAAGCGCAAAGCCCCATGTGGGCACTTGCCGACATCTCGTTAAATATTACAATAATTTGCCGGCGCTTTTATAAAAGCGGCTTTTTTGGAGCCTTGGCAATGGGCCAAACCGGCGCCGTATAATAAAAATATTTGGCATAGCCGCCAATTGCGTGCGGTAAAACATTGATAATACAAAAAAATGATACAAAAGGCCGCAGTTTATTTGCGATTTTCGTTGATTTTTAAATTTAAATATGTCATACTAAAATAGATACATTGCGCACAGGGTAACTGCCTTTGCAGTTTATAATAATTGGGCGCTTATACATTATATAATACAAGCTTAGGGGGAGAGTTATGCAAAAAGCTCTACTTGGTAAAACCGGCATGGAGATTTCACGTGTTTTTTACGGCGGCGTTGTGTCTATGGACGACGGACAAAAATGCTCTGACGAATATGTGGAGTACGCAATAAAAAAGGGTGTTAATTACTTTGATATTGCACCGTCTTACGGCGATGCGCAAGAGAAGCTTGGCAACTCGCTTATACCGCACCGAAAAAACATATACCTAGCGTGCAAAACAGCGTGCCGTGACGGCGAGGGCGCAAGGCGAGAGATAGAGGGCTCGCTTAAAATGTTGCACACAGACTACATAGATAACTACCAACTGCACTCGCTTTTAACGCTTGACGATGTCGAAGAAGTTTTTTCAAAGGGCGGTGCGTTCGAGCCTATTTTAAGGGCAAAAGAACAGGGTCTGTTTAAGCATTTAGGCATTACTTGCCACAGCGAAGAGGCCGCAATTAAAGCGCTGGAACAGTATGATTTTGAGACTGTTTTGTTCCCTGTAAACTGGGGCATGTACAAGTCTAAAGGCTTTGGCAAAAGGGTTGTAAGCGCATGCGAGCAAAAGGGCATAGGCCTTTTAGGTATGAAATCTTTGATATACAGCGCATGGGACAGCGACGAGGAGCAAAAAAACAGCGAATACCCTAAGTCCTGGTGCAAGCCGATAGATAAAACACGAGTGGATTTTAGGGTGGCCGCCCTCAAGTACGCATACTCTTTAGGCTGTGTAGCGCTTGTGCCGCCGGGCAATTTTGAGTGCTTTAGCTTTGCCGTAGAGCACGCGGACGAAATTGCAAAACCCATTACCGACGCAGAGCTGGCAATGCTTGACGCCGAGGTTGACAATGTTAAAAACAAGTGCTTTTTATAGGCGCTTAAAATTATATTAATTTACCGGGAGTACTTATGACAAAACCAATAATAACACGCTTTGCCCCAAGCCCGACGGGCTATATGCACATAGGCAATTTGCGCACTGCGCTATACGCCTACCTGTTAGCAAAAAGCACAAAGGGCAAATTTATTTTGCGCATTGAGGACACGGACAGACAGCGCCTTGTAGAGGGTGCGGACGACGTGATTTACAACACGCTTAACACAACGGGCCTTAACTGGGACGAGGGCCCGCAAAAGGGCGGGGAAAACGGCCCTTATATACAGAGCGAGAGGCGCCATATATATAAGGAGTATGCAGACAAGCTGTTGCAAGACGGCTCGGCATACCGCTGCTTTTGCACAAAAGAGCGCCTTAGCGCACTGCAAGACGGCGATGAGGGCTCTGCAATAGGCAAGGGCTACGACAGACACTGCAAAGACCTAACGCAAGAAGAGATAGAAAAAAACCTTGCTAATGGCGTTGAGTACGTTGTGCGCCAAAAGATGCCACTCAGCGGCACAACGGGCTACGAGGACGAGGTTTTTGGCACCATCCAAACCGACAACGCAGAACTGCAAGACCAAATTTTGATGAAGACCGACGGCATGCCCACGTACAATTTTGCCCACGTTGTAGACGATTATTTAATGGGCGTAACACACGTTGTGCGCGGTAGCGAGTACCTTACATCAACGCCAAAATACGTGCTTTTGTACAAGGCCTTTGGCTGGGAGTTGCCAAAATACGTGCACTTGCCGCTGCTTATGGGCAGGGGCGAGGACGGTGCGGTTTCTAAGCTGTCTAAGCGCCACGGCGCAGTTAGCTTTGAGGACCTTGTGCAAAGCGGCTACTTGCCAAGCGCAATAATTAATTACATTGCACTGCTTGGCTGGTGCCCTAAAAATAGCACACAGGAGATGTTTACAAAGCAAGAGCTCTGCGATTTGTTCTCGCTTGAGGGCATAAGCAAGTCGCCGTCTGTTTTTGATTACGACAAGCTTTTGTGGTTTAATGCAGAGTATATAAAGCTGCTTTCGGCGGATGAGTTTTACGAGAATGCCGCACCTTATTTAGACAGGGCACTGCCTAATTTTACGCAGGAGCAAAAAAGGTTTGTTGCGGGGCTTTTGCACACACGCACTAGCGTGTTTAGCGAAATAGAGCAAAAGGTTAGCTTTTTGGCACAGCGCCTACAGTGCAAAAGCGACGACTACACGAATAAAAAGAACAAGACAACGCCACAAATTTGCCTTGACATACTAAAGGGCTTGCGCTGTATGCTTGCAAGCTGTGATGACTTTACAAGTGCCACACTATTTGAGCTACTTAAAAAATACGCAGAGCAGAGCGGTGTAAAATCCGGCGCTGTAATGGTTGCGGTGCGTGTTGCAATAGCGCGCGTTGCGGTAACGCCCGGCGGGGCAACCGAGCTTATGCAGGTGTTTGGCAAAGAGGAGTCTCTTGCGAGAATTGACGAGCAGATTGAATTTTTGGCGCAGGAGTTATAGGGACGGTATGCCGCATTAAAGGCGTAAAACTATGCGCGGCAAAATTTAAAGTTTTCAAAACAAAATTATACAAAATAAACACACAAGTAAAGGAGAAATTTATTATGGCAACACCGCACATTAGCGCACAAAACACAGATTTTGCAAAAACAGTACTCATGCCGGGCGATCCACTGAGGGCAAAATTTATTGCCGACACATTTTTACAAGACGTTAAAGAGGTAACCGCAGTAAGGGGCATGTTGGGCTTTACAGGCACATATAAAGGCGTGCCCGTAAGCGTTATGGGCAGTGGCATGGGCATGCCGTCCATAGGTATTTACTCTTACGAGCTCTACACAAATTACGGTGTAGAAAATATTATCCGCGTTGGCTCTGCCGGCGGATACAGCAACGAAGCACAGCTTTATGATGTTATTTTAGCAACTGCGGCGTACAGCGAGAGCAGCTACGCTAAAGTGCAAGGCGATTACGACAAAGATATGACGTACCCGTCTAAAGAGCTAAACGAGAAACTTGTAAAAAGTGCAAACAAACTTGGCAAAAAAGTTGTGGAGGGTGTTATACACTCGAGCGATGTTTTTTACAGGGAAGATCAAGCGCCTTACTGGCAGCAACTACGCGACGAAAAAGGCTGCCTTGGCGTAGAGATGGAGAGCTTTGCACTGTTTCACAATGCGGCGGTAACAGGTAAAAATGCGTCTTGCCTAATAACAGTGTCGGACCACTTTATAACACAAGAGGCAACTACGGCAGAGCAGCGCCAAACAAGCTTTACAGACATGATGGAAATAGCGCTTGGCAGCATTTTTGAGTAGTAACACAGCACTAAAAGGGTAGCGCAAAGGAGCAGTTGACAAAGCCTCCTTGGCAAAAAGCGCAGGCAGAGCCTTTGTTTTAAAACAGCTTCGCAAATTAAACATAAAAAATTGCACGTGCACTGTGGGCGGCTGCTTTGCCGCCGCAGTGCTGTTGCTATTTTTATAACACCGGCAAAAAAATACGCAAAGGCGTAAATTAGGCAAGAGAGAGGCGGCTTATAAATGACTACTACACAGCAAAAAGCACTAATAGAAGCGGCACTTAATGTGAGAAAAAACGCATACACACCGTACTCGGGCTTTAAGGTGGGCGCGGCACTGCTTGGCAAAAGCGGCAAGGTATACACGGGCTGCAACGTGGAGAGCGCAACGTACTCGCCAACAAATTGCGCAGAGCGCACGGCTATTTTTAAGGCCGTTAGCGAGGGCGAAACAGCTTTTGATGCCATTGCGGTTGTGGGCGGCAAGGAGAGCGAAGGCCCACTCGGCCAAATTGCGCCGCCGTGCGGCGTTTGTAGGCAGATGCTTTTTGAGTTTTGCGATAACGACATGCCTGTTATTATGGCAAAAACACAAGACGACTACTTAGTGGTTAGTTTGGGCGAGCTTTTGCCATATGGGTTTGGACCAAAAAATTTATTGTAAATTATTTGTAAAGATTTTTTTGTCGATAAGTGTTGAAATTCCTAGCATAATTCGTTATAATAGCATTGTTAAAGGGGTTTTTGTGTGAGAATTTGCACTGCTTTAACGGCAGTAATAATTTCGGCTAAGCAGAAAAAGCGCGTAATATCGCCTTTATTTAACGGTGATTGCGCTGTGTTGCTCTGTTTAGTAAAGTTTATCAGCCGTTATTTTTTTGTGCATTTTTAACGTGAAGGCTGTAAATTCCTTGTATATTTTGCCAAGGGTTTACGCCGCACACAATTTATTACCTTGAAAGAGAAAGGAAGTTTACCATGAAAAAATTACTTAGTCTTTTACTTGTTGTGGCATTGTGCACTGTTGTATTTACTTCTTGTGGTGCTAGCGTAGGCGGCACAACAGCAGAGCTTGCACTTATCACAGACATCGGCACAATCGATGACAAATCGTTTAACCAAGGTTCTTGGGAAGGTCTTGTCCAATACGCAGAGGCAAACGAAGTGTCACACCAATACTACCAACCGGAAGAGAAATCAACTGATGCTTACCTTGCATCTATTGAGCTAGCAGTTAACAACGGCGCAAAAGTTATTGTTACACCGGGCTTCTTGTTTGAAGAGCCAATCTTCATAGCACAAGACACATATCCTGATGTTAACTTTGTACTAATCGACGGCAACCCACACAATGCGGATTACAGCGTATTTAACACAGCAGAAAACACTGTTGGCATTACATATGCTGAGGAGCAAGCAGGCTTTTTAGCAGGTTATGCAGCTGTTAAAGACGGCTACACAAAACTTGGCTTTATGGGCGGCATGGCTGTGCCTGCAGTTGTAAAGTTTGGCTACGGCTTTGTACAAGGTGCAGAGTATGCAGCGGCTGAGCTTGGCCTAGAGCCGGGCAGCGTAACTATGGACTACACATACACAGGCGACTTTGTTGCTTCTCCTGAGGCGCAGGCAATGGCAGCTTCTTGGTACAACAGCGGCACAGAAGTAGTATTTGCTTGCGGCGGCGCAGTAGGCAACAGCGTTATGGCTGCTGCTGAAGCAGAGGGCGCAAAAGTTATCGGCGTTGACGTTGACCAATCAGGCGAGAGCGATACAGTTATCACATCGGCTATGAAAGGCCTAAGCGTTTCTGTTTTCGATTCAATAACAGCTTACTACAACGGCGAGTTCCCGGGCGGACAAAACCTTGTGTTTGATGCAGCAAACAACGGCGTTTCTATAGCTATGGAAACATCAAGATTTGATACATTCTCACACGACGACTATGAGGCTATATTTGAAGTGCTTGCAAACGACACAGACGGCGTTGCTAGCGGCATTGTAAATGCACCTTCAGAGACAGGCATGGTTTCAGACTCAGACATAGCACTATCTATAATTACTATGAATGAGGTTGCATAATCATTATTTATTGATATACTGCAATAATTAAAATATCGGCAGACGGTAAATGGCTTTGTGCCAACCGTCTGCCGTATGTTTTTGATATAATTTAAAGATATAGGATGAACAAAACTTATGGCATTAAAAAATTATAAGGGCTCGGCAATTTTGGCTTTGGCGGCGTTTATATGGGGCTGTGCATTTGTGGCGCAATCTGCCGGCATGGACCACGTGGGGCCGTTTACGTTTAACGCAGTGCGCAACTTTATAGGCTGTTTAGTGCTGTTGCCGTGCATAGCACTGCTGGACAAAATAGGCGGCAAACGCCCTACAATTTGGGGCTCTGCCAAAGATAAAAAGCAAAGGGTAACCCTGCTGCAAGGCGGCGTTTGCGCAGGCGTAATATTGGCGGCGGCAAGCGCACTTCAACAGATGGGCATAATATATACAAGCGTTGCAAAGGCCGGCTTTATAACAACGCTATACATAGTTTTTGTGCCGCTTTTAGGGCTGTTTATAGGCAAAAAAGTGGGCAAACTTGTATGGCTGGGCGTTGTTTTGGCGGCGGTAGGTTTATATTTTTTGTGCATAACACAGGGGTTAACGCTAAACTTTGGGGACACGCTTGTGTTTGGCTGTGCAATAACCTTCTCGCTGCACATATTGACAATAGACTATTTTTCTCGCCGCACAGACGCCGTGAGGATGGCGTTTATACAGTTTTTTGTGGCAGGCACGGTAAGCCTTGTCATGGCGCTTATATTCGAGAGCATCTCTTTGCAAAATATAATGGGGGCACTTGTGCCGTTGCTGTACACAGGCGTGCTCTCAAGCGGCGTTGCGTTTACACTGCAAATAGTTGGGCAAAAGTACACAGCGCCCACGGTGGCCTCGCTTATAATGAGCTTTGAGGCCGTATTTGCCGCACTGGCAGGCTGGATACTGCTTGGCGAGATAATGACACAAAGAGAGGTTTTTGGCGCTTTACTGCTGTTTGTGGCAATAATTTTGGCACAGTTGCCGCAAAAACAGCGCGCGCATAAGTAATAGTTTGCACTATATAATAAAAAAGCGATGTGATTTTTCACATCGCTTTTAAATTGCTTTTATATAAAGTACATTAATAAGTGTTAAGCACATTTGGCTGTATTTAAAGCGAGCTCAACATAAAATAACGGCTAAATTTAAACTAAACAGCGCATCGCAAATATTAATACTTAGCAGGGTTTGCGCTGAGATATTTTTTGACCATAAGCGCCACTTTAAACACAATGGCGTCGTCAAATTCTCTAAGGTCAAGCCCTGTTAGCTTTTTAATCTTTTCAAGCCTGTAAACAAGCGTGTTTCTGTGCACAAAAAGCCCACGGCTCGTCTCCGATACATTTAGGTTGTTCTCAAAAAACCTTTGTATTGTAAACAGCGTCTCGGCGTCAAGGCTCTCAATGCTGCCCTGTTTAAACACCTCGCGCAGGTACATGTCGCAAAGGGTTGTAGGCAGCTGATAAATAAGCCTTGCAATGCCCAAATTGTCGTAATTAATTATAGGTTGCTCGGTGTCAAACACCTTGCCAACTTCTAGCGCAATTTGTGCCTCTTTAAAGCTTGTGGCTAGGTCTTTTACGTTGGGTATAGGTGTGCCAATGCCAACAATAGACTTAATATAGTGCTCGTTATTAAGCGTGTCTACTATGCTTGTGGCCATTTTATTTATGTTATCGGGGTCTATAGTGCGCTTAATTTCTTTTACGAGCACAGTGTCTGTCTCGCTTATATTAAACACAAAATCCTTTTGCTTGTCGGGGAATAATGAGCTTACAACCTCATATGCAGAAATGTTGCCACCGCTTGTAACCCTAATTAGGAGCACAACGCGTGAAACATCGGTTGCAAAATGCAATTCTCTTGCTTTTGCATATATATCGCCGGGCAAAATGTTATCCAGCACCACGTTTTTTATAAAACTTACCTTGTCAAATTTCTCGTCGTGATACTGCTTAAGGTTTTGCAAAGCTACGGCAAGTAGTTTTGCGTAGTTGCGCGCAGCCTCGTCGGTGCCCTCTACAAAAACGGCGTAGTCGTTATTTTTAACCGAAGAAAAAGTATTATACGTATACCCGTCAAAAGCAAAGCTCTCGCCCGTTAGTCGGTTAGCCGCAATACCATCACGCATTTCGCCTGTCATGCTTAGGTCAGAGCAGGATATAATCTCACCCGACTCGTTAATAACGCCGACCGTACGACCGATTGCATCTTTCATTTGATAAACTACGCCTTGAAATACTCTATTCGCCATAATATTTAGCCTTTCTTAACCTTTGGCATTAAGCCACAGGAGTTAACTATGTTAAATTACACAATACGTACATTACATATTTAATATTTTACACAATTTTTATGACTTTTGCAACATATTTTTGCGATTTTTTTGTCATTTTGTTGTATATTATTTTATTAATTAGGTATTTTATGCATTATTGTCTCAATTTCGCTTTTTGTCAACTCTCTGTAATGGCCTAAATCAAGCGATTTATCTAATTTTACACCGCCAATTTTTATGCGCCGTAGCTCGTTTACCCCAATGCCAAAAACGCCAAACATTTTTTTAATTTGGTGGTAAACGCCCTGCGTTATTGTAACGGTAACACAAAATGCATCCTCGCTTATTTCAAGGCTAGCCGGCTTCATCGTCTGTTTGTTGGCAAGAGTAACACCTTGTAAAAATTCGTCTTGTATTTTTTGCGTGGCAGGTGCGTCAAGTTGCACGAGGTATGTCTTTTCCACATGCTTTTTAGGCGACAGTATGTCGTGCGCAAAGTTGCCGTCGTCCGTTATAAGCACAAACCCCGTGCTCGTCTTGTCAAGGCGGCCGGCACAAAATAAATTGCGCCTTGGGTAGGCGTGTTTTACTAAATCAATAGCACACGTGTCGTGTGCGTCTTTTGACGCACAGACTACATCTTTGGGCTTGTTTAGCATTATGTAAACAAACTGTGTGTGCGTCAATGGCTTGCCGTAAAGGCACACGTCATCGCCTTGTGCTACGTGTGTTTGTGCCGCTTTACACACAGCGCCGTTTACGCTTACGCCGCCGCCGCGTATTATAGGTTTAACCTCTGCACGGCTTTTGCCTGTGCACTCGCATATAAATTTATCAAGTCGCATTTTGTCACCATAGCCTTTTAGTGTATAGTACCCTTTAAAAATAAAAAACTTTGCAAAACACAGTAATTTTGCAAAGTTGTGCTGTAAGCAGTATTATACAGCAAAAATTAAATTTTGCCAAATTTTAAAAGGCGGCGCTCAACGGTTAATTTCCTCGTGTGCAATCTCGCACCAGCGGCTGATGCGCTGTGGCTCGTACTGCACGGTGCTCAGGTCTTTAAGCACAAGGTCGCAGGGGGTTTTTGTGCTGCGGCATATGTCTATTGTTGTGCGCAGCTCTTTGCGTATCTCGTCCTCGCTAAGGCCAAAGGTGGCGGCAAGCAGTGCGGGGTTAGGCTTTCTTGCCATAATTATGTCGCCGCCTAGTTTTTCTGCCGCAACAATGGGGTCTGCCCACGGGCTTACCGAAATTTTGCGCACATTTTTAATTTTTTTAATGTCGTCTATGCAGTTGTGCAGTGGCTCGCAGCAGCCGTAATTTACAAGGCCCATGTGCGCATAATACTCTTTGGCGTAGTCGAGCTCAAACTCTTTTAACATGGCAGGAGAACAGCTAGAAAAAAGCTGTGCCATGCCGTAAGTCCAGCAATCTGTCGCTTTAGCGGTGTTTTCGTCACAGGCTTCGCCCGGTAAATCGTCGCAGTATGTGCCGGTACAGTGGCAATCTACAGCGTAGGGGTTTAATAAATTTTGCGCCTCCAGTTGTTTTAGCACCCCTATGTATATGTCTGTAAACTTGCGCATCGTGTCGTGCAAAAACTCAGGTCTGTCTATAAAATCCATCAAAATAGGCGTTATGGAGCGAAGCTCTGCAATTTGATCCCACACCCTAAACCCGGCAGACGTGCCGATGGCACGCACAGGTATTTCGTCGCCTAAAATTTCTCTCAAAAATTCATATTCGCTCTTTGTCTTTTGCGGGTCTGCCGTTATTATGGGCATAGTCACTTTTTCAAGCTCCTCATAGGTGGAGAGCTTGTCGCTAAACGCGTGCGAAACAACGTTGTTTGTGCTGTCTGTTGCAAGCTGCTCCTCCTCGACCTCTATGCCGTAGCCGGTACTTGTATAAGATTTTGCAAACTCTATGTAGCTCGGTAGCGTTTTGTCGGTTTTAAAGTGCTCCCACTCGTATATATCATGGCGCAGTTTGTTTTCAATAGTGCGCAAAAATGGGTCGCTACACTGTAAGGTAAGCGAGTTGTCGGCGTTAAATTCGTTCCACGGGTATTGCCCTGTAACAACCATAAAATCGGCTGTTTTTAACGAGTTGTGCGCCTGCCAGCGCTTAATTGTAGATATATTGCGCTCGCTATTTGCGTATTGCATGTATTTTTTTGCAAGCTCTGTTAATATTTTTTTATCGTGTGCGGTGTTTGTCATTAGGTACACGCCCTTTCTTTAAATATAATATAAAAAAAGGTACAAAAGCGCAATGTCTAAAATAAATAAAAATCTTGCAAAAAGTCATATTTATGATAAAATATAACTGTGCTTATTTATGTGTGCAATAGTGCAAAAGGAGGCAAATATGCAAGTTGAATTGTTGTCGTACGGCGCCGAGGTGTGCGATAAGGACTGGTGTGCAGCGTGGGACACGGATTTTCACCATAAAATATACTACTGCACGGGCGGCACGGCGTTTTATGTGCTGGACGGCAAGCGCATATATCTAAAGAAAAATCATATTTATATATTTCCGCTCTTGCTAAAGTGTGAAATAACACATCAGCCGGACGCCCCCTTTGAGGTTATTTGGTTCCATGTTGGGGGCTCGCAACCGCTGGCGCCAAAAGTGTGCGAAATTTGTGCAGACAGCGGTGTTTTTAGCCTAATAACGCCGCTTTTTAAAGATGCAGTTAACAATAACGACGATAATGTTACGCAGAGCTTAATAAATTATTTTTTTGAAATGTGCGTTTACCATAAAAAATTGGGCGATTATATAGACGAAAATATAGCGGCGGCGCTGCATTTTATGCACGATAATTTACACAAGGACATAGACAATAAAATGCTGAGCGAAATTGTGAGTTACAATAAAAACTACTTTATAGCGCTGTTTAAGCAAAATACGGGTCTTACGCCACACCGCTACCTGCGCATACTGCGTTTAAACACGGCAAAAATGCACCTAGGGGCAGGCTTATCTTTAAAACAAACGGCAGAGCGCTGTGGATTTGCGTGCCCTAACATGCTAAGCCGTGACATAAAAACACACTTTGGCATCTCTGCAACAGACATAAAAAAACAAGGGCTGCGAAAGTAAATTCGCAGCCCTTGTATCAAACTACAAATAAAGCGTCTGTTGCGGCGTTAAATGCAAAATTGCGCTGTGCTTGCACACAAAACTGTGCGCTTTGGCGCAATTTATTTTAATGCCGCAATGTGCCGTGGCCGGCACCGCACCGCTGGCAACAGCTTTTTATTACAGCACGCCTTTTTTTAGTATTAGGTTAGCATAAAGTGCCTTTTCGCTAGTAATAATTGTTGCATATGCCTTTTTAGCCCTGTCGTAAAATTCAAATTTATCAATAGCAATCTCACGTAGGCCGTCTTTTTCGTGCTTGTTTCCAATTTCCCTGTACGTGTCCCAAATTTCAGGCACATATGGGTCGTTTGGCAAAACAGCCATAAATGTAGTTGGGTTTTCAACATAGCTGTCAAGCGGAATAAGCGACAAAACGCTGTCCATTATCTCGGGGATATTTTGGCCAACACAATTTATTACTATGTCAGCGTGGCCAAGCTTTGGAAAGTTAGCATCCGCAAAGCAAATCTCGTCTCCGTGCCCCATTTCCATAAGCACTTTAATTAAATCTGCCGAAACATTTGTAGGTATATTTTTTAGCATAATTATAGCCGCCTTTATATTATTTTAAAATTTAAGGCACAAAACAGTGGAGTTAATTTGCTGTTTTGTGCCTATTAGCGCATGTTTTTGCTTGTCGATTAGCTTTTATTAAAATGCAATTTGCATTTTAATAAAAGCCGCTATTTATAAAGCCGCACAGCGCTAAACGCTAATTTAGCGCTGTGTGCCGCCCTTAAAAAAGCTTTGCCGTTATTGCTTAGAGATGGGCTTTTTTAACGGCCACGTAACGTTTCGCTTATTTTAGCCAAGTTTTTGTAGTGCCGTCAACATCCCACAAATCTTCCCAGCTGTCTGCGCCTTCCCATAGGAAAACCTGCCCTTTAATAAAGCGAGAGTTAGCGTCCTCGGCACAAATTGCCTCGTACTCTGCGTCTGTAAGAGGGTCTTCAATGGCCGCGCGAAGGTTAGACTCGTACTCCGCCTCATAAATTGAGAATGGGATAGGAGCGTGGCCGTTTTTATACGCCCATTTTAGGCAGATAACAGCAGGGTGACAGCCGTGAGCCTTTGCGGCTGCAACAACAGAGGGCATCTCCATGTCTGCAACGTCGTCTGGTGTTTTGTCTCTGTCGGGGCGTGTTGGGCTACCGATTGGGCAAAAGCCGATTACTGCAATGTTTTTCTCTCTGCAGTAATTTAGCAGCTCTCTTTGTTGGAAAGAAGGGTGCAACTCCATCTCAATTGCAGACGGCATTATGTGACAGTGTGGCAAAACAGCCTCTAGTTTAGGTATTGTCATGCTGGACATGCCGAGGTGTTTTACTACGCCAAGTTTGTAAAGTGTCTCTAACTGGCGCCATGTTTTTATAAATCTCTCTACAGAAAACGGCACAGAATCGGGGTTTCTTGCATCGCCGTCACAGCCTGGTGCGTGGTAGTTTGGGAAAGGCCAGTGCATAAAATAGCAGTCGATATAGTCTAATTTTAGGTCTCTCAAGGACTTCATGCACTCCACAACAACGTCGTCGTGCTTGTCGTTCCACACTTTTGATGTGATGAATAGCTCCTCACGTGTTACAAGGCCCTCGTCCATTGCTTTTTTGTAAACTTCGCCAATTGCAACCTCGTTACCGTAAACGGAAGCGCCGTCAAACATCCTGTAACCCACTTTAATTGCGCCGTAAACCGCGGCAGAAATTTGCTCGCTTGTAAATCTGTCAGAGCCGAAAGTGCCCATGCCGACAGTTGGCATTTTGTCGCCGTTGCGCAGTGTTTTAAACGGCACTGTTTTTGGATCGATTTTGTTCATTATAGTACTCCTTGTGTATTAATTTATTTTTTGGCGCAATCAATAGGCTCTTTGCCTTGGTAAACTACTATTTTATATAAAGATGTTTTTTGTGCGAGCTTTTGATATGCGCGCTGTATATTATTGTGTCTTTTGCGACAGTTTGCAATTATTAAGTTAAAATTAACGCATTTGCGCTATTTATCATTAATAAGCATAACCTTGCCCTTAACCTCGCTTGGGTTTTTGTAAAGCATAAATGCCTTGTCGATGTCATCCATTGCAAACTTTTTAAATACCATGTCCTTGTGGATTTTAAACTCGCCTGTTTTTAAGTAGTGTGCGGTTAGGCTCCACTCTTTGCCGGGGAACGGCGCGGTAAAGCTCATCCAGCTACCTGTGAGTTTAAACTCTTTGCGGTTCATAAGCTCCCACTCTTTATACGTAAACTTTACGTCCGAGTGAGGTGTGCCAACCATGCAAATATTTGCCTTATTAGCGGCAACTTTAAAGCTTGTAAGTATAGCGGCAGGGTGGCCTACCATCTCAAAAACATAGTTAAAACCCTTGCCGTTTGTAAGCGCTAGCGCTTTTTCTACATGGTCTTCATCGGCAGAATTTACAGTAAAATCTGCGCCTACTTCTTTGGCAAGTTGTAGCCTCTCGTCAGACACATCAAAGGCGGTTATTGTTTTTGCGCCCATAATTTTTGCCCACTGAATCATAAAAATGCCTATTGTGCCGCTGCCAATAACGGCAACGTCCGCGCCGCCTTTATAGTCGTTGCAAAGTAAGCCGTGCAGGGCAACGGTTATCGGCTCTATAAGTGCGCCGTCTTCAAAAGGTATGTTTTTGTCTAGCTTTACTACGTTTTTTTCGGGCACAGATAAAAATTCTGCAAAGCTGCCCTGTATGCGGCTGCCAATAAATGTGTAGTTTTTGCAAAGCGCATGGTTGCCAACAGCGCAGTCGTCGCACTTAAAGCAAGGCACAAGCGGCGCAGCTGTAACGATGTCGCCAACTTCAACAGCCGTAACGCCGGAGCCAATCTCTGCAACCTCGCCTGAAAATTCGTGCCCTAAAACTATGGGGTAAAAATGTGCTCCGTTTGATAAAACACGGGGTATGTCACTGCCGCAAAGGCCTGTTGCACGTATTTTAATTTTTACATCAAACTCGCCAACTTTTGGGTCGTCATACTCGGTAAAGCGGATATCCTCATTGCCAAAAAGTACGCCTGCTTTCATAATTTAAGTTCATCCTTTCGGTGTTATATGCATTTTAGTAAATAAAAATGCGGTATTAAGTATTTTTTGCTTAGTCATTCATAAGATGCTTTGTGTTTTGGTAAATTGCAAGGTATTTGTCGTAGGCCTTTTGGTACGTGTCGTAATTGTCTTTGTTTGGCGTGTGGGTTCTTGTAATTTTTACGGTTTTTTGCACCGCCTCTTCAAAGTTTTTGTAAACGCCAACGCCTACGCCTGCCAATATAGCGGCGCCAAGCGTGGTGGCAGAGTCAGAATACGGCACATTTATAGGCAGGCCTGTGATGTCGGCTTTCATCTGCGTCCAAAGGCGGCTGTTTGCCGCGCCGCCCATTGCGTAAAGTGTGTCTACCGTGACACCCGCCTGTTTTGCCGTTTGCAAATTGTGCTCTAAGGAGTAGCCAACGCCCTCCATAGACGCCCTTGCAAAGTGCGATTTTGTCTTAGAAAAGTCCACGCCAAAATATACGCCTTTAGCATTTGCGTCCCAAATGGGAGAGCGTTCTCCGGACATATACGGCAAAAATATTAGGCCGTCACTGCCGGGGGCTACTGCCTCGGCACCCTTGTCAAGCTCTGCAAAAGAGTTGCCGTTTGGCGAAACGTTTCGCTCATGCTCACAAAATTGCTTTTCGAACCAATTTATAACACCGCCGCCGCCAACCGTGCCGCCCTGTAAAAGCCATTTGCCCTTAACTACGTGGTTAGACAGTATAAGCGCCTCGTGTGAGATGCACTCGTCTGTGCAAATGCTCATGCCGCCGGCCTGGCCGCCTTGTTCTTGTGTTTGGCCGTCAAAAATAACGCCGGCACCAAGTGTGCCGCAAGCCGCATCAAGGCCGCCGGCTACAACTTTTGTGCCCTCAAGCAGGCCTGTCAGTGCGGCTGCCTCTTGTGTAACGGTGCCTACAACGTCGTGGCACTCGTAAAAATCCGGCAATATATCGTCTTTTATGCCTAGCTCTTTTAAAACCGATAAATCCCAAGAGCGAGTGCTGGTGTTGTAGCATTGCAGGCCGTAGCCCTGGGAGTACTCCTGTGTAATTGCGCCTGTAAGCTTCATTGCAATAAAGCTGTTAGACTGCAAAACCTTGTACATATTCTCGTAAACTTCGGGCAGGTTTTCTTTATACCAAAGTATTTTAGGCAGTGTGTAAGTGGGCTCAAAAGGGTTGCCGGACACATCAAAAAAAGCGTTTTGGCCGTATTTTTCTTTAATGCGCTTGCAGATTTCATCCGCGCGGGTGTCGAGCCAAATAGGCGTGTTACATAAAACGTTTCGCTCTTTGTCTATCGCAATGGCAGACCAGCTCTGCCCGTCTATGCCAATGCCTTTAATTTTGCTTTTATCTACATCTAAACTTTTTATGCAGTTTACAATGGCATCCCACCAGGCGTTTGGGTCTTGCTCTGCCCAGCCCTTTTGCGGGTAAAGCACATCGTAAGTGCCGGATTTCGCCTGTATTATGGTGCCGTTTTCGTCAAAAACCGCAACTTTACAGCTAGATGTACCAATGTCGATGCCAAGAAGTAAATTTTCCATAATATTGTTGTCCTCTCTGTAGGCTTTATAAGTAAAGTTTTGCCCTACAATTTTTTTATGCTCTTGCCGTGCTCTACAAAAGAATCTAAAATAATGCTCGTAGTGGGGCCATTTTTTTCAAGCCTGCTCAAAATAAGCTCCGCTGCTTTTTTTGCTATCTCGTTCATCGGCTGTGATATTATTGTGAGCTTGGGGCTCATAACTTTGCTCAGCTCAATGCTGTCAAAGCCCACTATGGAGAGATTTTTTGGTATTTTTACACCGAGCTCGTTTATGGCTATCATGGCACCGACAGATGTCTCGTAGTTTGACACGAAAACAGCGGTGATGTCACGGTTGTTTAAAATAAGCTCTTTCATGGCTTTGTAGCCGCTCTCAATAGTGTAGTCCGCGTGCATAATATAGTCCTTATTTAACTTTATGCCGTGCTTTTTTAAACAATTTATATACCCGTCAAGGCGCTCTTTAGCGGTAGAAATACTGCCGGGACCCGCTATTATAGCAATTTTTTTATGCCCTTTTTCAACAAGCAAATTTACTGCCTTTTCGCCTGCGCCAACGTTGTCCACGCCTACAAAATCGCAGTTCATGCCGTCAATTTTTCTGTCTATAACAACTGTTGGTATGTTGTTTTTTGCAACAATTTTTAAGTTTTTGCTGGCAGAGCTAACGGGGACGTGTATAATACCGTCTACCTGTCTTGTCAGCATAAACTCAATTTTTTCACGCTCTATCGTCTCATCGCTGCGACAATCTGCAACAATTACCCCATAGCCCTTGTGCTTTAGCGCGTCCTCAATGTCGGATATAATCGTTGTTGTAAACAAGTTTGCAAG
Source organism: uncultured Bacteroides sp. (assembly GCA_964368295.1). Taxonomy (GTDB): domain Bacteria; phylum Bacillota; class Clostridia; order Oscillospirales; family Ruminococcaceae; genus Ruthenibacterium. The sequence goes on along the minus strand of CAYJBO010000001.1, from coordinate 69,336 downwards.
TTCCGGTATAACTATGCCAATCATGTTAGATTTGTTAGTTTTTAGCGCCCTGCCCATTGGGTTTAACTTATAGTTTAATTTGTCAATGGCTTTTTCTATTAAAATTTTGTTCTCGGGCAAAATGTTTTTATTGTTTAAATACTTAGATATCGTTGCAAGCCCAAGCCCTGTTTCTTTTGCAATGTCTTTAATTGTAGCCATTATTTTCTCCTTATAGCAGCGGTTAAGTTGCGCAAAAAATAACTAAACTGCGCGCTATTAATATTTATTGTCGCAACCGCAAACCTTAATTTTATCGCAAACTAACTCGTACACATAGTCTCTGCCTTTGTCGCCGTATTTTTTCGGGTCAAACACTTTTGGGTCGTCTTGCATATATGCTTTAACGCCGTTTGAGTATGCAATTCTAAGCTCTGTTGCAAAGTTAATTTTTGCAATGCCTATTTTAATGCAGTCTAGCAAATCCTCGTCTGAAATACCCGATGCACCATGTAAAACCAAAGGAACATCTACAACTTTTTTAATATCCGCAAGCCTGTTTTTGTCCAGTACAGGTTTTGTGGCGTACAGCCCGTGCGCAGTGCCTATAGCTACCGCAAGCGTGTCAACGCCCGTTTTTTCGACAAACTCTTTTGCCTGCATTGGGTCTGTGTAGTTGCCCTCGCCGCCGTCAAGGTCGTCCTCTTTGCCGCCAACTTTGCCAAGCTCTGCCTCGACAGGTATTTTATAATCTTTCGCAAAATCTACAACTTTTTTAGATACCGCTATATTGCCCTCAAAATCAGAGTGCGAGCCGTCTATCATAACGCTGGAGTAGCCGGCCTTGATAGATTTTGCCGCAAGCTCGTAAGAGTTGCCGTGGTCAAGGTGTAGCGCAACGGGCACGCTAGCGTTTTTTGCAAGCTCGGACACTATGCCAAAAAATACGTTTGGCTCTGCGTAATTTAATGTAGACGATGTTGTCTGTAAAATTACGGGCGCCTTTAAATCCTCGGCTGCCTTTACAACGGCCTGCGCCATCTCCATGTTTTCTACGTTAAATGCACCTACTGCATAATTTTCGTCGTTAGCTTTTTTTAGCATTTCCAGGGTTGTTACATACGGCATAATTTACTCCTTTTTCAACATTTTCGCCAGAGGGCGAAACGTTTCGCTTAAAGTTATTTTTTTACGAAAAGTTCGCCCTAAAAATAAAAGCGAAACGTTTCGCTGTCATCATTATATCACCGCAAAAAGTAGATGTCAACATATTTTTAGCGTTGATATATTAAAATAATTAGCGGCTTTTTTGTGCAAGATTTAGCCTTTATAAATTAGTGTTTGCAGCAGTAAATGCGTTGCAAAAACAGGGCTAAACGCTACTACTAATTATGTTTTTTGCGCTGTAGTGTAAAATATGTGCCAAAAACCTGTGCGCATTTAGCAAATATTTACTTTGCGGCAATTGTGCGTCTGTTATTTTTGCCGCCTTTGTTGTATAATGTAGTAGATGTCGATTTAATACATATTATAATTTAATTAAACGAAAGGCAGTGGCATTTATGGAATGGACAGACGTGCAGATTACCGTTTTATCTAAGTATGCACAAACGGCCGAGGACGTGGCAACAAGCATAGCTACAAGCGGCATTTACGTTGAGGATTACAGCGATATGGAGCGCCAGGTGCAAGAGATTGCCCATATAGATTTGATAGACGAGCAGTTATTACAAAAGGACAGAGCGCACGTTGTTGTGCATATGTATGTGTCGCCCGATGATGACATAGAAGATATAAAGCGCCTTGTGTGCGAGAGGCTTGCGCAGTTGGAGGTGCCATATGCAATGGCGGTAGACGGCGTTATGCAAGAGGACTGGGAAAAGAGCTGGAAGGCATACTACAAGCCGCTGGACATAGGCGAGCGCCTTGCTATTGTGCCTAGCTGGGAGCAGTACGACACCGACAGAGTAAAGGTGACGCTTGACCCGGGTATGGCCTTTGGCACGGGCACGCACGAGACAACCGCGCTGTGTCTTGAGGTGCTGGACTCGCTTATTTGCGCAGGGCAAAGCGTGCTGGATATAGGCACGGGCAGCGGCATATTGGCAATAGCCGCCGCAAAACTTGGGGCGCAAAATGTGCTGGGCATTGACATTGACCCAATGTGTGTGCGCACCGCAAACGAAAATGCACAGCTAAATGCGGTTGATGACAAGCTAGAGATAAAACTTGGCGATTTATCAAAGGATGTAAGCGGAGAATTTGACGTGATATTTGCAAATATAGTGGCAAATGCAATAATGGCGCTTGCGCCTTGTGTGCCAAAACTTTTAAAAGAGGACGGCGTTTTTGTGGCCAGTGGCATTATTGACACAAGGTGCGACGAGGTTGTAGAGGCGATAAAAAACACAGGCCTAAACGTGTGCGAAATAAAGCACGACAGGGGATGGGTTGCGCTTATCTGCAGGCATGGCGCGGCGGAAAATTAGCCGGATTTTACAAAGGTAAAATCGTCGCAAATGTATGTAAAAAAACTGTCACATGTTGTGGCAGTTTTTTTAATATAGTGCCTATTTATTTTTTGATGTTAAGCAAATTTTTGCCTTTTTGTCTGCGCTTTTTATGGGCTCCTACCCAGAAATTTGCCTTAAAATTCAACCTTAAAAACACCATTAATTGGCAATAGATTGTTAAATAAATGTCAATAATAACTACAAAAATCTTGCATTATGGCAAAACTTATATTTAAAATGCGCAAAAATTAGCCGAAATTACAAAATGCAACATAAAAAATTGTGCTTTTACCTAAATTTAACACATATATAACAAAAAACTACTGCAATACGTCAATTTGTGTGCTATACTTTTTATAGTTAAACTTAACTACACATAAATTTTAGGAGGAGTATTTTTATGAAGTTCAGAAAGTTATCTATTTTATTGGCAGTTGTGCTTTGCTTTGCAATGGTATTAACGGCTTGCTCGCAACCGGCAGAAACTAGCGATGCAGCTATCGATTTAAACGCCCTAACACTAGAGGAAATTGAGGCCGGCGCAAGGGAAGAGGGTATGCTTGAATCTGTGGGCATGCCGGGCAGCTGGGCTAACTGGCAAGACACATGGGATGCTATTGAGGCAGACTACGGCATAGATCATAACGACACAGACATGTCCTCGGCCGAAGAGCTTAACATGTTTGAAGCTGAGAAAAATGCACCTACAAAAGATATAGGTGACGTTGGACACGCATTTGGCCCACAAGCGGTTGAGATGGGTGTTGTACAGTCTTATAAAACATCTTACTGGGACAGCGTGCCGGATTGGGCAAAAGACCCTGACGGCCTATGGATGATGGCTTACACAGGCGTAACATCGTTTATAACAAACACAGACATAGTTGCAGACGCACCTACAAGCTGGGAAGACGTTAGAAACGGCGATTACAAAATGACAATAGGCGACGTTGTTACGGGCGCAACAGGCCAGGGCGTGGTACTTGCTACGGCATACGCATTTGGCGGAGGCATGGACAACCTAGACCCTGCGTTTGAGTTTTGGGCAGAGATGGCAGAGGCCGGCCGCATAGACCAAGGCGACATTTTATTACAGCGCATACAGGCAGGCGAAGTTGAAGTTGGCGTTACATGGAGCTTTAACGTGTTTAATTACCGCGACGAGACACCAAACTACACATTTGCTATAGGCGTACCGTCTGACGGCGCTATAATGAGCGGATATGCATCTGTAATTAACAAATATGCACCTCACCCACACGCAGCGGCACTTGCTCGCGAGTACATATTTAGCGATGCAGGCCAGGCTAACCTTGCAAAAGCCGGCGGTATTCCTACACGTACAGACGTTGAAATACCTGTAGAAATTCAAGAGGCAACATTTACACCTGACCAGTACTCAAATGCTATACCTGTTACAGACCCCAACGCATACGATGCAATACGTGAGGAAATTGCAACAAGATGGCAAGAGGAAATTATACCTCTAATGAGCTAATTTAAAGCGGCAAAGCAGTAAATTTTCTGCTTTAAACTTTAAAAGTTACACTTAAAAAGAAAAGGTAGGCTTTCGGCCCAAAAGCAGAAAGTTTACTTTTTCTTATTTTGGATGATAAATATAAAGGGGTAAAACAAATTGATTTGCCGCACGCTTAGCATACAGCCGTGTGCGAGATGAGGCAAACTATAAACCCACCTGCCGCCGTGGGGGACGTACACCGCAAAAATTTATAAGCGGCAGAACGGAGTTAAGCGTGATAAAAAAATTAAAAGCAAATAATAATTATGTGTATCTTTTGGCACTGTGTCCGTTTTTGCTGGTTGTATTACTTTTTGAGCTCATACCGCTTTTTATGATTGTGATAAACAGTTTTATGCCGGACTCCGGCGGCGGATTTACGCTTGAAAACTACATAGATATTATAGACAAGCCGCTGTACACAATAGCTATAAAAAACAGCCTGCAAATATCTGTAATATCGTCGGTTGCAGGCATTGTAATTGCGTTTATTGGCGCAAAGGCCGCTAGCGAGGCCAGCGGCTCATTTAAAAATGCGTTTATGACGGTTTTAAACATGGTATCAAACTTTGCAGGCGTGCCGCTTGCGTTTTCTTATATGATTTTGCTTGGCAACTCGGGCGTATTAATAGCGCTCGGCCAAGAGCTCGGCATTGCGGCACTTGCAGACTATCAGCTATATACAACAGAGGGCCTTATTTTAATATACATCTACTTCCAAATACCGCTTTCTACGCTGCTGTTAATACCTGCTTTTGACGGCATAAGAAGAGAGTGGAAAGAGGCAAACACGCTGCTTGGCGGCGGAGGCTTTACATTTTGGACAAAAGTTGGCATACCGGTGCTTATGCCAAGCATACTTGGCACCGTAAGCGTGCTTTTTGCAAATGCGCTTGCCGCGTATGCAACTGCGTACGCACTGCTTATGAACAACTATGCACTGCTACCTATAAATGTGTCGGGCATGTTTGTGGGCGATGTTACAATTAGAAAAGGCATGGGCGGTGCGCTGTCTGTGACAATGATGATTTTAATGGTGGCGATGATATTAATAACAAACGCCATGGCAAAAACCATGTCGAAAGGTGGGCGTAAAGCATGAAAAAACGCAGCATAGCGGCACCTATTTTTATAACTATTATTATTATATATTTGCTTGTACCGCTTTTGGGCACGCTTATATACTCGCTTTTTGACAGGTGGACGGGCATTTTGCCCGAGGGCTTTACACTGGCACACTATGCAGATTTACTTCGCGAGCAAGAATTTATGATGTCGCTGCTACGTACGGTTTTAATCAGCATAGCGCCAATTTTATTAACTGTAGTGCTTGTGCTTTTGGCAATGTTTGCAGTTACCGTCTACTTTCCAAAACTTGAAAAATACGTGCAAATTTTGTGCATGATACCGTATACAATTCAGGGCGTAATACTGTCCGTTAGCATAATATCGCTTTATGCCGGCTCGCCGTCAATACTGGGCAACCGCATTGCAATGCTTATTGGTGCGTACTGCATAATTATTTTGCCTTACATTTACCAAGGCATAAGAAACAGCATGAACTCTGTAAATATGCCTGTGCTTTTAGAGGCGTGCGAGATACTTGGCGCAT
>CAYJBO010000001.1:20123-63703 GCA_964368295.1 uncultured Bacteroides sp. | reverse complement strand
GCATCTAAATTTTACGGCTTTTGCAAGGTGGTAGTGCCAAATATTATATCTGGCATAACGGTGTCGTGCCTGCTTGCGGTTGGCATTATTTTTGGCGATTACGTACTGATACGCAACATAGCGGGCACATCTTTCCAAAATGTGCAAATCTACCTGTTTTTGGAGATGAAAAGCTCCAGCACAAGGGCGAGCGCCGTGTTTGTAATTATAATGTTTACAACGTTTTTAATAAGTGCACTTGTGCTGTTTATTAAAAGCCGAGACGGCAAACAAAGTATGAGAAAGGACAAGCACAAATGAGCTATATAAAATTTGAAAATTTACACAAGAGCTTTGGCAACAACGAGGTGCTTAAAGACATAAATTTTGAGATAGAAAAAGGTAAGCTTGTAACACTGCTCGGCCCGTCCGGTTGTGGTAAAAGTACGCTGTTGCGCTGCCTTGCAGGGCTCGAGAGTGTGACTGACGGCAAAATTTACGTTGATGGCGAAGACGTTACGCACACGAGCGCAAAAAACAGGGGCATAGGCATGGTGTTTCAGCAGTACAGCCTGTTTCCAAACTTAAATGTGGCACAAAACGTTGCATTTGGCCTAAAACTTAAAAAAGGCGACATTAAATTTAGCGCGCAAGAGATTGACGAAAAAGTTACAACTATACTAAAAACCGTGGGGTTAAGCGACAAGGCAAAGCAGTACCCGGGCCAGCTTTCGGGCGGACAGCAGCAGCGCGCGGCGCTTGCAAGGGCGCTTGTTACAAAGCCAAAAGTTTTGCTGTTAGACGAGCCGCTGTCTGCAATAGACGCACTGCTTAGGAGTGCGCTGCAAATAGAGATAAGAAACCTGCAAAAGGCGTTTAACATGACGGCTATTTTTGTAACTCACGACCAAGACGAGGCCATGGTTATGAGCGATGTTATACACCTTATGAACGAGGGCAAAATAGAGCAATCGGCAGCGCCTGCCGTTATATACACACAGCCTAAAACTCGCTTTGCGGCAAGCTTTATAGGCTCTTATAACATTGTAGACGCCGCAGATTTTGGCAAAATTTTAAATACTTCATTTAATAGCAAAGAGGTTGCCTTTAGGCCGGAGACAGTGGAGATATCGCAGAGCCCAATAGTAAAAGACGGCTACATTAGCTTTGAGGCGCAGGTTGTAGACAGCCTGCCGCACGGCAATATTTTGCGCTATAACGTGTTATGTGGCGGCACTAAGCTAGACGTAGACGTTTTATTTAAAAAGAGCATGATATTTGACTGCAACACAAAGGTGCACCTTGCAATGCGCAGAGAAAACTGCATAGAGGTGTAAATATTGCAAAATATTTTGCAATAAAATACAAGACAGGTGCTGTTACATGCTTTTAATTTTATAGCTGTTTTGAATAAAAAAATAAGCGCCCCGCCTAGATAAAGGCGGGGCGCTTTAGTGTTTATTGTGCGCTAACAAGCGGTTTAATGGCGGCGGCAATTTTGCCCCTTAGCTCCTCGGCGCTCTGTGCGCTGTCGGCCATTGTGGAGTAGTAAATTTTAATTTTAGGCTCTGTGCCGGAGGGGCGCACAATAGCGCTTGCCTTGCCGCTAAGCCTGTAAATAAGCATGTTTGCCTTTGGCAAAGTTATCGGCGTCTGCGAGTTTTCTTTGGTGTTTGTTATAGTGCTTGCAAGGTAGTCCTCAATTTTTAAAACACTAAGGCCTGCTATCTCTTTTGGCGGCTCACTTCTAAATTTGTCCATTATGCCTTGCATTGTCTGCATGCCGCTAAGGCCCTCAAACTCAAACGAATCCACTTTATTTAAATAATAGCCGTACTGTTTGTAAAGCTCAAGCAACCTTTTTAGTAAAGACGAGCCGTTTGTCTTGTAGTACGATGCCATCTCGCATATGAGCATGCTTGCAACAACGGCGTCTTTGTCCCTTACGTATGTGCCTGCAAGATAGCCGTAGCTCTCCTCAAAACCAAAGATAAAGCGGTCTTCCTCGCCGTTTTGCTCAAGGTTAAGTATCTGCTCGCCTATATATTTAAAACCTGTAAGCACGCTCACGTGCTCAACTGCGTAGTGCTGTGCTATTTCTTTTGCAAGGTCTGTGCTTACAACGCTGCTAACCGATATTGGGTTTTTAGGCATTGTGCCGCTCTCAATGCGCGCGGCGCAAATGTAGTCTAGCAAAAGCACGCCTATTTCGTTGCCGGTCAAAATTTTGTACTCGCCGCCCTCGTCTGGCAGTGCAACGCCTACCCTGTCTGCATCGGGGTCGGTTGCAAGCATTAAATCGGCGCTGTTTTTCTCGGCCTGTGCCAAGCCAAGCGCAAGTGCCTCGCGTATCTCGGGGTTTGGGTATGGGCAGGTGGGAAAATTCCCGTCGGGGTGCTCTTGCTGCGCAACAACGCTAACGTTTTTAACGCCAATTTTATTTAATATGTGGCGCACAGGCACGTTGCCGGCACCGTTTAAAGGCGAGTACACAACGTTTAAATCTGCCTTTTCGCACACGTTTTTGCGCACGCTTTGCGACAGTATGTTTTTGTAAAATTCTTCCGTCACATCGTCGGTAATATAGCTGATAAGCCCCTTTATAAGTGCCTCGTCAAAATCAATAATCTTTACGTCTTCAAAAACGTCGGTCTTTTGCATCTCGGCATAAACAGCGTCTGCCGCTTGCTCTGTCATTTGGCAGCCGTCAGGGCCGTACGCTTTATAGCCGTTGTATTTTGCAGGGTTGTGGCTGGCCGTAACCATTATACCGGCGTCGCACTTTAGCTGTCTTGTTGCAAAGCTTAAAGCAGGCACGGGCATAAGCTCTTTATAAATGTGTACGCTAATGCCGTTTGCGGCAAGCACGCACGCGGCCTGTTTTGCAAATACGTCGCTTTTAATGCGGCTGTCAAAAGATATTGCAACGCTTGCATCGGCTGCGCTTTTTTGCGATATTATGTAATTTGCAAGGCCTTGCGTTGCCTTTCTTACCATGTAGATATTCATTCTATTTGTGCCGGCGCCCAAAACACCGCGCAAGCCGGCAGTGCCAAAGCTAAGCTCGGCGGCAAAACGGTCTTTAATATCGTCGTCGCTGTCTTTAATCTGTAAAAGTTCGTCCTTTAAATCGTTGTCGGCCAAATTGTAGTTTAGCCAGCGTTTGTATTCTTCCATGTACATTTTCAAAGCACCATCCTCATCAGTATAAATTTGCATTTAGTATAATTTTACAGTGTACAGTGCAGTATGTCAAATTAATATGGTTAAAATTAACGCAAAATTAATAATTAACCTTGTGCGCATGGGGCTATTGTAGTATACTTAAGTTATTATTTAGCTGTATATCGTTAAAATAAAAAGGTGATTTTATGTTTGCACACATAAACAGTTTAGGGGTAACGGCATTAAACGGATTTTCGGTGCGTGTGGAGGTTGACATCAGCGGCGGCTTACCGCAGCTGCAAATTGTCGGCCTGCCCGACAGCGCCGTGCGGGAGTCTGCAGACAGGGTGCGAAGTGCACTAAAAAACTGCAAGTTTGATTACCCTGTTAGCAGGGTGACAATAAACCTTGCGCCCGCCGACATTAAAAAGACAGGCCCTGTGTACGATTTGCCAATTTTGCTTGGCATATTGGCGGCGGCAGACACAATACCGCCTGTAAGTGACGACTGCGCCTTTGTGGGCGAGCTGTCGCTAGACGGTGCCGTGCGCAGCGTGCACGGTGTATTGCCGATGGCAATTTGCGCAAAAAATGCGGGGATAAAAAGCCTTTTTGTGCCACAGCAAAACGCTAAAGAGGCCGCCGCAATAGACGGCATTGACGTGTATGCAGTTAATACAGCGGCGCAGCTTGTTTTACACCTGCAAAAAAAGGCGAGCATTGACGTTACGCCGCCCACACAGTTTTTGCCGCATTTGCAAGATGCATACCCCGATTTTAGCGACGTAAAGGGCCAGTTAGAGGCACGCCGTGCAATGGAGGTTGCGGCGGCAGGCGGGCATAATGTGCTGCTTGTTGGGCCGCCGGGCACAGGTAAAAGCATGCTTGCAAAGCGTTTGCCCGGCATATTGCCGCCTATTTTAAAACAGGAATCTGTAGAGACAACTAAAATATACTCGGTGGCCGACACAGGCGCAAAGATAGAAGGCCTTTTTAGCACACGCCCATTTAGGGCGCCGCACCACTCAGTTAGCACTGCGGGTCTCGCCGGTGGCGGCAGTCCGCCAAGGCCGGGGGAGGTTAGCCTTGCGCACAATGGCGTGCTGTTTTTAGACGAGTTGCCCGAGTTTAAAAGAGAGGTGCTGGAGCTTTTGCGCCAGCCGCTTGAGGACGGCACAATTACAATAAGCCGTGCCGTTGGCAGCGCTACCTACCCGTGTTCTATAATGCTAGTGGCCGCCATGAACCCTTGCCCGTGCGGAAATTTTGGGCACCCGAGCCGCCCGTGCACATGCACACCGCACGTTATAGACAGGTATTTAAGACATATATCATCGCCACTACTTGACAGGATTGACCTGCAGTGTGAGGTGTTGCCCGTAGACTATGACGAGATAACAGACAGGAATAAGGGCGAGGCCACGGCCGTGATTGCAAAGCGTGTGCTAGCCGCAAGAGAGATACAAAAACAGCGATATAGCGAAACAAATGTGCACTGTAACGCAAGGCTAACGCCGGCTTTACTGCGTGAGCACTGCCCAATGACGCCGGCCGCAGAAAAGATATTTAAGGCCGCTTTTGAGCGAATGGGCCTCTCTGCCAGGGCGTACGATAGGGTGCTTAAAGTTGCGCGGACGATAGCCGATTTAGAGAGTACACAGGTGATTGACGCACACCATATCAGCGAGGCTGTGCAGTACAGAAACCTAGACAGAAAATACTGGTACGGACGATGATTTTATGTGTGATATCGCAATTAATTGAGGTGTTTTGGCGTTGAAATACAAGTGATACTCGCCTAAAATATACCTCTATCCATAAACAAATAAACTGTCACTATCAAAAAAATTGATAGTGACAGTTTTACTTTATAGAGATTGCGCGCATGATTTGCAGCTGAATTATATTAAATCTTCATCGGGCGGCTGGCCATCATGCAAGGCCCACTTACACTGCGTCATTTCAAAATTAGTAAAAGTTGCTTTAAAGGCGCCATTTTCCGGGCTACAGGCATAAACGCCAAAATTAATTGTATCTTTTACATTAAACATATGGCATATCCTTATATGGGCAAAGTCTTTGCCGTCTGTGGAATTTTCGATGCAAAAATCGTCACCTCTGCGGCTTAATCTAAACCACATTGATTTAATTTCGTTAGAGATACGAGTAGTTGACCAGTCAGAATACCCGTTATTTGTAACAACAGCGCCTAAAAACGCGTTTTTTTCATCTCCGTATTCCACCGATGCCTTAATCCAATTTTCGCTATCTAAATACAAAACAACGCCTGCTTGATCAAAATTATTTTTGCTGTTGTATTCAGCTTTAACGGTAAAGGAAAACTCAGTTTCTTCTGTTTGCATTTGCAACATAGGTGCATTGTCATTTCTGAATTTATAGTATGTTCTTTGCCATAAATCAGTTCCACCTTCGGTGGTAATTTCAATCATATTATCATCAATGGTATACGCTTTTGGCTCATTGACCCAATTTAATTTGTTTGTATCAAATTTCATATTAATCTCCATTTATTGGCGTGTTTTGCGGCTTAAGTGCTAGAGGTGAGATAAAGGCGGGTGTTAGATATTATTTACAACTTATTTTATGGCGGTGCTACGCATATTATTTATATTGTGCTGTGTACAATATAAATAATCCGCAGGATTATTTATTGGCATATTTGGCGGTTGCCGCACTTGCGGCGAGCCAAATGCCGCATTGGATAAAAATTATATAATGCAACGCATTATATAAATAATCCTAATATGCGTGCGGTTTGTATTTCTTCTCTCTTATCTCTTCTTTTGTACGGCAAAAGAAGCAAAACCGCCGGGGTAATTGCGACGCACCGCAGTGCTAGTCCAGCGAGCGAACCGCCATGAAATGGCGGCGCTTAAGCGAGTCGTGGCGATGTCCCCGGACCCCATCGCCACACCCTTTAGCCGCCACCCAAGCGAGAGTACATTCAAAAAAGAACAATTCTTAACGACAACTTTTTTGCCTTACTCTCGCTAAGTTGGCTGTTGCTTTCTATTGATTTAGTTTTTGCGTTTTCTTTTTCCATACCGTATTATTGCACTAGTTAATATTTTCTTTAATTAGGTAGGTGCTACATATTATGTAAATAACCCCTATATCCTGCACCATTTATTTATAAATTACTGTATATAAAAAACCCCATGATTAAGCGTGCATTTTTGGTATGTCTACAATAAAAATTGCATATTAGCGCTTTATTCTTCATGGCTTACAGCGTCGTAAACACTGCGCAAGCCCTCTAAAATAAGCGTGGGCGCAAGCGTTACGCTGTGCTTGCAGTGAGGCACAATACAGTGTGCGGCGCCACCTGTTGCCAGTATAGATCTAACTTCGCCCATCTCAGCGCAAAACCTGTCAATCATGCCGTCTAGCATTGCGGCAGAGCCATAAACTACGCCACTCTGCATGCTGCAAATGGTGTTAGTGCCTATTGCGTTGCCATTTTTTGGCGCCTTAATTGCTATGCCGCCAAGCGCACTTGCGTTTTTAGTAAGTGCATTTATGCTAATAAAAACGCCGGGCATTATGCTACAGCCAATAATATTGCCCTCGTCGTCAACCGCCGTAATTTTAGTGGCGGTGCCCATGTCTATAACAATTGCAGGCAGCGCGTAGTTTGCCTTTGCGCCTATAACGCCGGCAAGCAAATCTGTGCCAAGCTCGGCAGGCCTGTCAATTTTTATGTCAATGCCCGTTTTAATCTCGTGCGTTAAAAGCGTTGGCACAACCGGCGTTATGCTTTTTATGCTGTTTATGAGCGTGTCTGTAATTTGCGGCACAACGCTTGACATTACCGCGCCCTTAAGCTCAGAGCTGTTTAGGCCGTGCAGTTGCAACACGCCCCTTATTTGCAGCGCATACTGGTCTGCCTCAAGGCGTGTGTCGGTTGCTATGCGGCTGCTAAATATAAGCTCTTTGTCCTTGTATGCGCCTAAAACTATGTTAGTATTTCCCACATCTATTGTTAAAATCACGCTGATAGTCCCCTTTGAAAGTAGTATAATTAAAGTATGTTGAATAACGAGTTATTAAGTGTAAATGCGGCGTATTTTGGTGCTAATTGATAAGTTTTCGCCTGCGGCGAAAATAGAGGCGCAAGGTTTGATTAACGACATAAAAAACCTTCGCTTTGCCTGTGTTAAAAGGCTACTTATGGCTGAAGCTGGTTTTTTAAAAATTGCTCGGCAGGCGTTAATCAAGGCAGCTTTGTGCAAAAATACAAGGCAGATCCACTTAAACACAGCGCCGAACCCGTATGTAAAATTAGGGTTCGGCGTTATTGTGTTATTGCGGTGCCAAGGCGCACATATATCAAAGCTGCGCCAAAAATTAAGCGGCAATACGTAAATTAAAAATACATATATACCTGGCAAGGTATCATGCCATTATACAGCTTTCTGCGGCGCTTTGCCATTTTGCCAAAGTTTTTTTCAAAATCTGCGTTAGAAGTAATAATGTACGCAGAGCGCATTTCGCTGTCTAAAAGGCGCTTGCCCAGCATTTTTTCAAGCAGTGTTGTCTGCTCCATGTCGCCAAGGCGTGTGCCGTAAGGCGGATTTGTAAAAATCATAGAGCGCTCGGGCGGTGTAAAATCTGCAACGTCGCCCTCCTCAAATTTGCACAGGCTATCAACACCGGCAAGCTTTGCATTTACCGTTGCAAGCTCTACCGCAAACGGGTCAATGTCGTAGCCGGTGGCTGTAAAAGTAACGTCACGCTTAATCTCGTCCAGTGCGCGTTGGCGCTGTTTTGTCCACGCATCTGTGGACAAAAAGTCGAACTTTTCGGCAGAGAAGCGGCGGCGCAAACCCGGCGCCATGTTCATGGCCTTCATGGCCGCCTCAATCATAAGCGTGCCACTGCCACAAAATGGGTCTAGCGCCGCGGTGTCGTGGTAAATGCGGCCAAGGTCAATTATTGTGGCGGCAAGCGTCTCTTTTAGCGGCGCATACGTGCTGTTTTTGCGGTAGCCACGCTTGTGCAGGCCGTTGCCGGACGTGTCCAGCATTATTTGCACCGTGTCTTTGCGCAGTGCAAACCGCACTTTGTATAAGGCGCCGTCCTCGGGCAAAATGCCGGTGCCGTACTTGTTGGCAAGGCGCTTAACAATGGCTTTTTTTACTATGCTTTGGCAGGCGGGCACACTGCTAAGCGTGCTGGAAAGGCTGCTGCCTTTAACGGGAAATTGTGCGTCTTTAGGCATCATTTCTTCCCACGGGATGTCGTAGACGCCGTCAAAAAGCTCGTCAAAAGTAGCGGCTTTATATGTTTTAAGCAGTATTAAAACACGCTCTGCACAGCGGCTTTGCAAGTTAGCGGCGGCAATAATCTCGTCGTCGCCCTTAAAGCTTATGCGCCCATCTGTAATTGTAACATCTTTTGCGCCTATGCGTTTAAAGTCAAAGGCTGCACTGCTCTCCGTGCCAAAATAACACGGCGCAATTAAATCATACTCCAAAATGTTTTTCCTTTCGCGGCGGCCCTGCGCTAATTTAGCGCTCCGGTATCAATAGGCCATATGTGCCGTCTTTTCTTGTATAAACAAGCTGTATTTCGTCTGTGTCGGCCTCTCTAAACAGGTAGAAAGAATGTCCGAGCATCTCCATGTTAAGGATGGCTTCCTCGACGTTTGACGGCTTGCATGTAAACGTTTTTTCACGTATTACTGTAAAATCAGGGTCTGTTGTTTTCTCTTCGCTAACAAATAACGACGCTAAATCGCGAGTATCGACACGGTCGTGCAAGCGTTTGCGGTTTTTAATAATGCGGCGCTCTAATAAATCTAGCGCTGCTTCAAAGGCGTCTTCCATACGGGGGGCGTCTTTTTCGGCCCTGCATGTAAAGCCTCTGTCGTGGACGGTAATTTCAACCGTTTGCCAGTCTTTTTCAACTGTCACAGTTACTTTTGCCTCTGCCTCGTCGGAAAATAATTTACCAAGCTTTAGCAGCCCTTTGTTTACCTTTTCCTCAAAAGCCTCTTTTAAACTTACTTTTCGTCCAACACAAGTAATTTTCATGCCGTGACCTCCTTCAAAATATGCAAAGTTATGTCCGTTAACGCCGTTTGATTTTTATATGTGCTATTAAAAAACACAAATTTTGCGCATGCGCCATAAAGTTGCAATTTGCACAAAATTTTTACAAAAGCATCGCCGGACTGTGTAATAAATTACAGTTTTATTATAACACACTTATCGGTTTATCGCAATAAATTTATTGTGTAAATTGTTTCGGTTATGCAAAAAAAATGCGGACATACTGTAAATAAAGTTTGTAAATTAACTTGTTATTGGGTGCAAATGCTGCTAATTTGCCAAATGCAAGCTTTAAAAACATATATTAGGGGCTAATTTTAGCGGCCTATATTATTAAGCGGCAAAAAATAAAATTTAAAAAGATGTAAAAGATGGAGGCGAAAGTGCAAAAATTTATAGGTACAAACAGGTGGGTGGTGCTTTTGGCAGGGGCGCTTATACAAATTTTTACGGGCGTGCCTGCGGCGTGGGGCGTTTTTCAAAAAGCGGTTAGCAGTGGGTATAACCTCTCTCAGGGCGACACCGCCATGATATTTAGCTTTGTCATATGCACGTTTGGGCTTGGGTGCGTTTTGGGCGGATGCCTACAGGACAGGGCAGGCCCACGTATTGCCGCAATAATTGGCGCTGTTTTATTGGGCGGCGGCTTTATATCGTGCGCCTTTTTGCCGGCGCAAAATGCGGCGGTAATATGGGTGTGCTTTAGTGCGCCCGTGGGCCTTGGCACTGCGCTTTTGTACCCGGCGGTAATGTCTTGCGCACAAAAGTGGTATGTAGATAAAAAAGGGTTTGCCACAGGGGTGATAGGCGGAGCCGCCGGTTTATCGGGCGCTGTGCTCACGTTTCTTGGCACGTGGCTAATAGATAAATTTGACATACGCACGGCATTTTTTGTGATTGGCACGATAATGGCTGTGGTTTGTGGTGCGGCGTGCACAGTGCTGGAGAACCCGAGCAAAAGTGCCGATAAAAAGGGCGAAACACTGCAAAACGACGTGAGCACAGCCATAAAAAACGATATGCAAAGCAATAATTTTACAGCGGTTCAAATGTTAAAAACACGCCAGTACAAGCTGCTAACTGCGGCCGTCTGCCTTGCCACGCCGTCCATGATACTGTTTAGCCCTGTGATAGTAGACATAGCCACAGAGCGAGGGCTGACACAGGCGCTGGCGCTTGCCAATGTGGCGGTGGGGTCTGTGTTTTCTGCCGGGGGCAGGCTTTTAATGCCGTGGCTAAGCGATAAATGGGGCAGGCGTGCGGTGCTTATGTTGCTTTTTGCAGTGCTGTGTGGCGCCTCGGTGGTGTTTATGTTTGCGCAGGGCATATTTGTGCTTGCAGTTTACTGCACGCTTGCGTTTTGCTACTCCGCACAGGCGGCGGTTTTGCCGTCTGCCGTTACAGATTTATTTGGCCAAAAGGCAAGCGGCCTGCATTATGGGCTTGTCGCACTCGGCATGAGCCTCGGCAGCGTTGTGTTTCCGGCCTTGTCAAACTTAATGCAAAACAAAGTGGCGACAAAGCATGTAATTGCCGTTGTCGCCACTGCTTTAGGTTTTGTTTGCGTGCTGCTATTAAGGCCAACACGCAATAAAAAATTATGATTATACGTTAAAAAGCGATGCGCTCCTCGATGTAGGCGCGAAGCTCTGTAATAGGTATGCGCACTTGCTCCATAGTGTCGCGCTCGCGCACGGTTACGCAGTTGTCGGCAGGTTTTTCGGCATCGCCAACAGTCTCAAAGTCAACGGTAACACAAAACGGCGTGCCAATTTCGTCCTGTCTGCGGTAGCGCTTGCCAATAGAGCCGGCGTCGTCGTAGTCTACCATAAAATATTTCGACAAATCGTCAAGAATTTCAAGTGCCTTGTCGCCCAGTTTTTTGCTTAACGGCAAAATGCAAGCCTTAAACGGTGCGAGCGCAGGGTGAAAACGCATGACAACACGTGTGTCGTTTTTAGCCTCGTCTATAACTTCCTCGTCGTACGCCTCGCACAAAAATGAAAGTGCAACCCTGTCTGCGCCAAGGCTGGGCTCGATTACATTCGGCACATAGTGCTCATTTGTTTCTTGATCAAAGTACTCAAGGCTCTTTCCGCTGGCCTCTTGATGGCGGCCAAGGTCATAATTAGTGCGGTCTGCAATACCCCAAAGCTCGCCCCAGCCAAACGGGAAAAGATATTCGATATCGGTAGTAGCGGCCGAGTAGAAAGACAGTTCCTCCTCGCCGTGGTCACGCAGACGCATATTTTCCTCGTTGATACGCAGTTCTTTTAAAAAGTTTACGCAGTAATCTTTCCAGTAATAAAACCACTCAAGGTCAGTGCCCGGCTTGCAAAAAAATTCAAGCTCCATTTGCTCAAACTCTCTTGTGCGGAAGATAAAGTTGCCTGGAGTAATCTCGTTGCGGAAAGATTTACCGATTTGACAAACGCCAAACGGCAATTTTTTGCGTGTAGAGCGCTGCACGTTTGCATAGTTAACAAAAATGCCCTGTGCTGTCTCCGGCCTTAAGTACACCTCGTTTTTTGCATCCTCTGTAACGCCCATAAACGTTTTAAACATAAGGTTAAACTTGCGTATGTCTGTAAAGTCCTTGCCGCCACAGTCGGGGCATGCAATGTCCTTGTCTTTAATAAATTGCGACATATCGTCAAAACTCATGCCCTCTGCCTGTGCGCCGCAGTCCTCTATAAGCTTGTCGGCCCTGTGGCGAGAGCGGCATGTCTTGCAGTCCATCAGCGGGTCAGAAAATCCGCCAACGTGTCCGCTTGTAATCCATGTTTCGGGGTTCATAAGTATGGCACAGTCAAGCCCTACGTTGTGGCGAGACTCCTGCACAAATTTTTTCCACCATGCTTTTTTAACGTTGTTTTTAAACTCAACGCCAAGTGGCCCAAAATCCCAGCTGTTTGCAAGGCCGCCGTATATCTCGCTGCCGGGATACACAAAGCCCCTGTTTTTGCATAGGTTTACCACTTTTTCCATGCTTTTATCGCTGTTTTTCATATTACATTCAATCCTTCCCTGTTGGCTGTTGCTATTTTAATATATAAAGTTGCGCCTTTAATAGATTGTTTAAGACACATCAAGGTCGTCTAAATACTCATACCCGTGCGACGCGATGTGCTCTTTACGGCCTGCGATGTTGTCGCCCAAAAGCAAATCAAAAACCTCTTCAGTGCGCTTTGCATCGTCGGGCGTAACTTTTATAAGGCGGCGGCTCTCGGGGTTCATAGTTGTTAGCCACATCATCTCGGCATCGTTTTCGCCAAGGCCTTTGCTGCGTTGCAATGTGTATTTATCGTTGCCAATGCGCTTTAAAAATTCTGCTTTTTCTTGCTCGGTATACGCAAAATATGTCTGTTTACCGCTGTTTATCTCGTATAATGGAGACTCTGCAATATACACTAGCCCCTCCTCTATAAGCGAGGGCACAAGCCTGTAAAGCATGGTTAAAATAAGTGTGCGTATCTGGTAGCCGTCAACGTCGGCATCGGTACATATTATAACTTTGTTCCAGCGCAGGCTGCCAAGGTCAAAGTTAGACAAATCTTTTTTGCTCTTGCCGCCTGTAACCTCAACGCCACAGCCTAAAACTTTTATTAAATCTGTTATAATTTCGCTTTTAAATATGCGCGCATAGTCTGCCTTTAGGCAGTTTAAAATCTTGCCGCGCACGGGCATAATTGCCTGAAACTCACTGTCGCGGCTTGTTTTAACAGCGCCGAGAGCAGAGTCGCCCTCCACTATATAAAGCTCGCGCTTTTGCAAATCTTTTGTGCGGCAATCTACAAATTTTTGCACCCTGTTTGATATGTCAATTTGCGCAGTTAGCGTTTTTTTAGCGCCAAGGCGTGCTTTTTCGGCTGTTTCACGGCTTTGCTTATTTACAAGCACCTGCTGTGCAAGTTTTTGCGCCTCGTCGGGTTTTTCTAAAAAGTAAACCTCTAGGCTGTGCTTTAAAAATTCCGTCATCGCCTGGGCAATAAACTTATTTGTTATGGCTTTTTTTGTCTGGTTTTCGTAGCTTGTCTGCGTAGAAAAAGAGCTCGATATATAAATCAAACAGTCTTGCACATCTGTAAAAGTAATTTTAGAATCGCTTTTTTTATACATGTTTTTATTGCGCAAATACGTGTCTATTTGGTTTACAAAGGCCGTTTTTACAGCCCTTTCGGGGCTGCCGCCGTGCTCTAGCCAAGACGAGTTGTGGTAATACTCTAAAAGCTGTGCCTTGTTTGAAAAACAAAACGCCGCACTCATCTTAACCCTGTACGAGGGCCTGTCAGACGTGTCTTTGCCCTCTGCCGACGACTGTACAAACTGTACAGGCGTAATGGACTCGAGGTTTGCAATCTCGTTTGCGTAGTCCTCTATGCCTTTTTCGTAGTAGTAAATTTTTGTCTCTTTGCCGCTGTCTGTGTGGTTTGTAAACTCAAATGTAATGCCGGCATTTACAACAGATTGACGTTTAATTGTGCTGTAATAGTAATCGGACGGCACATCTATGTCGGTAAAAACTTGCGTGTCGGGCTTCCAGCGTATTACCGAGCCCGTGCGCTTTTTTGTGGTCTCTTGTTTTTGCAGGCCGCCCACATTTTCGCCGCGGCTAAAGTCTAAATGGTAGTGGTGGCCGTCCCTGTAAATGTCCGCCGTCATCCACTCCGACGCATACTGTGTTGCGCAAAGGCCAAGGCCGTTTAAGCCAAGAGAAAACTCGTAATTGTCCTCGCCTGCCGTGTACTTGCCGCCGGCATACATCTCGCAAAAAAGCAGTTCCCAGTTAAATTTTTGCTCTGCGTTGTTGTAGTCTACGGGCATTCCCCTGCCAAAATCTTCAATCTCAACAGAGCCATCTTTAAAGCGTGTTATTAAAATTTTATCGCCGTAGCCCTCTCTTGCCTCGTCGATGGAGTTAGAGAGTATCTCAAAAAAAGAATGGGCGCAACCCTCAACGCCGTCAGAGCCGAATATAACACCCGGCCTTTTGCGAACTCTGTCCGCGCCCTTTAGGCTTGTAATGCTCTCGTTAGTATATGTTCTTGCTTTTTTTGGCATGTGTTTTGTGCCTCCGTGTCACGTTTTAAAGCTTGTATATGTTTAAAATATCGTTGTGATAGGTAGTTTTATTATAAAGATGTGCCTTTGTGCCGTACAGGCACAGTTGTCGATAAAGCACCCTTATAAAATTGCGCAAAGTTGGCGCTTTTTGGCACAAAAACCACTGCCGATACACACGGTATCACCCGCGGCTTAAAGTGCTAAAATTTAATTGTGTTGTGTGGGTTTAAGCTCAAGAGCCAAACATTTTAATAAGCAAAATTATTGCAAAGTAAATTGCGGTTGCGGCAACTGTAATAAGCGGCGCAAATTTAATAATCGCATCGGCAGTGCTCTTGGACATCAATGATACGCCCGATGGTTTTTTCTTTGGCAAGTTTGGCACATACGTTGTTGGGCTGTTGTCGGTAAACATGTCAGCCGGGGAAATTGCGCCTACCGCAGAGCCGCTTGCAGCAACTGCAGAGCCCTCGTAAATTCCGCTGTATAAGCTGTCGCCACCGTTGTAGCTAACGTCTTGCGTGTTTAGGTTTTCAAGCGTATCACCGTAAGAAATGCTGCTGTGTTGCTCTTCATACGTCAAAGTGTCCGCAGAGCTGTTTAAGCCTGTAATTGCAGGCGGCGCCGCAGGGGTCTGCGCTTTTTGCAGCACGGTGTGCATAGCATTTAGCAGCGATTGTTTTTGTGTGCCACACTCGGTACACATCACATTGCCCTTGCCGGCTGCGTAGTTAAAAGCACCACAAGTGCACTGCCAGCCGTTTTCAACGCTGGAGGGATTGTACATTGCAAAGTTTATGCCAAGTGTCATATTTACACCTTTTGCAACAGTTGCGCTAAGCTCTTTAAGCGCAGGCAACGGTATGGGTTTATATTTTTCAAACGGAAAAATTTTACCATCAAAAACTGCGCTGTTTATTACAACTTCTACATTGCTAAGCGGTGTTGTGCTAACAAAAACCGCCTCGCTCTCGCCAAAAAGCTCACCCTCGGGCACGTTAATGCCTGTATAAGTAAACTGCTCATTTGCAATAATAGTGTTGTCTTTACCCTTGCAGGTAAACGTAATTTTAAGCTCTGTTAAATTGACGGGCGCTATGTTTTTAAAAGTTAGCGTAACCGCCATGTCGCTTGCGTTTTCCATACGCAAAAGCTCCACTTGCACAAACTGTACAGGTGCGCCTTTTAAATAATATCTGGCACGTGATTTTGCCATTGATTTAAAATCTAAATTCATAAGATAGTACACCACCTTGACGATACATTATAACATGTAAAAGCGCTTTAGGCAAGCTTTAAGGCCTATTTTAACGGCTAATTGCCATATTTTACAACGGGCCCTATTTTTTTACCGTTTTTGCCAAAAAATAAGCCCTAAAAAACGCTGTATTTTGTGCGCTGCGTTCAATTTACACTTGTTGACTTATTATGCTATATTTGTTACCATATAATAATGTAATATATAAGGTGTGCCCATAGAGCAGCCCTTAAAAAACATGCGGCAAAATTTGCGGCAAACGCCTTAAAATCCCGCTTATACACGGGGTGTTGCCTGGGCTTTTTGGTTAATTTGTACGCAATTTATGCGCTTTAATAAAATTTGCACGGCACGCACCTGTGCCGACAAATATACATGCTACGGCAAGGACGGAGATTGTTATGCGCCATTTGATAGACCCGCGAGATTTTACGCTGCAAGAGCTTGACACACTGCTGAGGCTTGGCAAAGATGTCAGTGAAAATCCGCAAAAGTACAGCGATATTTGTCACAAAAAAATACTGGCGACACTTTTTTTTGAGCCCAGCACAAGGACACGCCTCTCGTTTGAATCTGCCATGCTTCGCATGGGCGGCAAGGTGCTTGGTTTTTCTAGCGCAGACACTTCTAGCGCCGCAAAGGGCGAGAGCATTGAGGACACCGTGCGCATGATAAGCGGATACTCGGACATATGCGTTATACGCCACCCGTTTGAGGGCGCACCCAAAAGGGCGAGCATGTTTGCAGGCGTGCCTATAGTAAATGCAGGCGATGGCGGACACCAACACCCGACGCAGACACTTACAGATTTACTTACAATTTTAGGGCGAAAAAACAGGCTGGATAATTTGAAAATTGGCTTTTGCGGCGACCTTAAATACGGGCGCACAGTGCACTCGTTAATGGGCGCAATGAGCAGATATAAAAACAACACATTTGTGTTAATAAGCCCAAAGGAGCTACGTGCTCCACAGCGATACATAGACGAGGCAACTCAGGCCGGCACAGTTTGCAAGGAGTGCCTAACGCTTGAAGAGGGCATGGGCGAGCTTGACATACTCTACATGACAAGGGTGCAAAAAGAGCGATTTGTGGACACAAAAGAATACGACAGGCTTAAAGATTTTTACATACTAGACGCACAAAAAATGGCGCTTGCCCCGCAGGACATGGCCGTTTTACACCCACTGCCACGTGTTAACGAAATTGCACAAGAGGTTGACACCGACGGCAGGGCCGCATATTTTGAGCAGGCGCAAAACGGTGTTTATGTGCGCATGGCGCTTATAATAACGCTTTTAAACCTAGATAAAAACAGCGCTATAAATGCACAGCCACACTGGGGACAAGCCGAAATAATAAGCGGTGAACCATGTAAAAACAAGAGATGTATATCTAACGCGCAGGAGGCAACAGCGGCAGAGTACACCGTAAATTCAAAGGGCGCTTTAAGCTGTATTTATTGCGAGCGTGAGGCGTAAAGGGCAAAGACCCTAATGCATTGGCAAACAAAACATATAAAACAAGGAGTATATAATATTATGTATAATACAATAGGTATAATGGGCGCAATGCCGGAAGAGATAAGCAACGTATGCGCAAATTTAACAAACGAAAAAAAGACAGAGCTAGGCGGCAATACGTTTTTTGAGGGCGAGTTTAACGGCAGGCATATAGTTATAGTGTGCGCCGGCATGGGCAAGGCAAATGCGGCGGCGGCAACACAGCTGCTTATTAGTAAATTTAACGCAAATGCGATAATTTTTAGCGGAATTGCAGGCAATATGACAAGCAAAATAAGCGTTGGGGACGTTGTTGTAGGCGATGAAATTGTGTACCACGATGCACAGGACGACATGTTTTCTCAATCTTACCCACACTTAAAGGTGTTTAAAAGCGACAAGCAAATGGTAGCCGCCGCAAGTGTAGCGTGTGAAAAAGAGGGCGTAAAGCACATAGTTGGGCGCATTGCAACTGGCGATGTTTTTGTGGGCGACAGTGCCACAAAGGCGGCAATTGCACAAAAATGCAACCCGGACTGCGTAGAGATGGAAGGTGCGGCAGTTGCGCACATAGCAAGCAAAAACGACGTGCCTTTTTTAATACTGCGCGCCATGAGCGACGACAGCGACGAAAACGCACACGAAGCGCTAGTGGGCAAGCCGTTTGATATAAGCGAGTACTGCACCACTGCGGCAGGCATAACAATGCGCATCATTGACAATATTTAATAGTAAGGAGTTATTACTATGCGTATATTATTTGAAAATAATTACACTTTAACCGATGCGATGATGTTGAGAGTTATAAAGCGCATATCCTCTCGTAGGCTAATATGGGCGTGCTTTGCGCTAAGTATGTTGGCACTTGTTTTAATATTGTCGTCGTTAGTGCCGCCGGTAAGCATGGCGTCGGTATTGCTTTACGTAATGTGCTTTGTGGTTACGGGCTCGGGCATGTTTCGCATACCGCAAAAGGTGTTAAAATCGCAAAAAAGCCTTGCAGGCGCCACAGTGCAAGACGAAACCCCACGCAGTATAATCACTTTTGGCGAGCAGATTCATTCCATCCGCGGCGGAAATCAAAGGTCTAGCGAGTATAGCGAGATAACAGAAGTTTATGACCTTGGCAGTGAGGTTGTTTTGTCCGCCGGTAAATTTTCGCATTATATAATTGACACAAATAGTTTTGCAAAGGGCACTTTTGAGGATTGGAAACAATTTATAACGGTGCAGTGCCCAAATGCAAAATATAAGCGCGTAGTGCGCATAGTTTTGCCGATTGCGCTAAATACTACAAAACAAAGGTTTGAAGAGGTAAGCGCAAAATGATAATACGTGCGGGCAATAATAATGATATAGGCGATGCACTGCAATTTTTTGCAAACGCACGCAAGTATATGAATAGCAGTGGCATTGACCAGTGGCAGCAAAACCCGCCGTACCCAAACGAGGGCTCTTTAAAGCAAGATGCAAGCGATAATGCCTGGTATGTGGTGCAAAAAAGCGAGGACGACACAGGCATTGTTGCAACGTTTATGACGGCTACAATGGTTGACGAAACTTATGAGGCACCGCTTGTTAGCGGCGAGTGGAAAACGTCGGGCACAAAGTATGCCGTGCTGCACAGGGTTGCCGTGTGCGAGAGCGCAAAAGGGCAGGGCATTGGCTGCGCAATAGTTGTTTTTACGTGCAAAAAAGCGGCACAAACCGGCGCCGTCTCCGTTAGATGTGACACGCATGCGGACAATAAAAGCATGCGCAGGATGCTTGAAAAAAACGGTTTTGACTACTGTGCACAGATGAAACTGCCCGACGGTGCGCCGAGAGTTGCGTATGAGCTAGTGCTAAAATAAGGCGCAGTTTTTTAGTGCAAACAGCGCACCGAGCATGGTGTAATTAGGGCTAACAATACATATAAGCGCAATAATTTTGCAAAATCTTTGTTTTTTAACACATCTAAAACACGATGTCTCGGTAAAAAAGCATGTTAATTTAAGCGCTTCGGAGGAAAAATGGGATTGAACGAATACAACAACTTAATAAGTGCCATAGAGGCCTCAGGGCGAATTTACGACACAGATGCGATAGAAAGAGCGTACGAGCTGGCGTTAAAGGCGCACGGAGACCAAACAAGGCTGTCCGGCGAGAGCTATATTAGCCATCCGCTGTCTGTCGCGTGCTTGCTTGTGGATTTGGGCATGGATAGCGACACTATTGTTGCGGCCATTTTGCACGATGTGGTAGAGGACACCACCATCACAATTAAAGAGATAACGACAAATTTTGGCAGCGACGTTGCCCTTTTGGTAGACGGAGTTACAAAGCTTGGGTTAATTAAGTTCTCTTCGGTAGAAGAGCGCCAGGCGGAAAACCTGCGCAAAATGCTACTTGCCATGAGCAAAGACGTGCGTGTTATGATAGTAAAATTATGCGATAGAGTGCATAATATGCGCACAGGTGACGCTTGGCCGGAGCAAAAAAGGCGCGATAAATCGCTTGAGACCATGGAGGTTTTTGCGCCCATTGCAGACAGGCTTGGAATGAGCAATATAAAAGAAGAGCTTGAGGATATAAGCCTGAGATACCTTGACCCCATTGGATACGAGGAGATAACCACACACCTTGCAAATAATGACGGTGAAGATTCATTTATAACAAACATTACCCAAAACATTAAAACGCACCTGACAGAAAACGGCATGGATCAAAGAAGCATTAAGAGTCGTGTAAAAAGCGTCTATGGAATTTACCGCAAAATGTATGTTCAAAACAGGACATTTGAGGAGATTTATGACGTTTATGCTGTGCGCATTATTGTAAACAGTGTTGGCGAGTGCTACAATGCGCTTGGCCTTATACACGACATGTTCCACCCAATACCAAGCCGCTTTAAAGACTATATCTCCACGCCGAAGCCAAACATGTACCAGAGCTTGCACACCACCGTTGTGGGCAAAGAGGGCATACCTTTTGAGGTGCAAATACGCACGTGGGATATGGACAAAATGGCGGAGTACGGCGTTGCCGCACACTGGAAGTACAAGGCGAAAGTGAGCGGAGACGAAGAGCTTGAAAACAGGATATCCTGGGTGCGCCGATTGCTTGAGCGCCAAAGAGAAAACGAGGACGTTGCAGACCTATTGCGCGACATTAAAAACGAGCTGTTGCCGGACCAGGTTTTTGCATTTACGCCAAAGGGCGATGTAATAAACCTGCCTATGGGTGCGACAGTAATAGATTTTGCCTATGTAATACACACGGCCGTTGGAAACAGGATGACAGGCGCAAAGGTAAACGGGCGCATGGTACAGCTAGAGCACAAAGTTGTAACAGGCGAGATAATAGAGATTATAACAGGCGCAAAAGACAAGGGCCCAAGCAGAGACTGGCTTAACATAGCCGTTACTAGCGAGGCCAAGAGCAAAATAAGAAACTGGTTTAAAAAAGAGCGCAAAGAAGAGAACATAATACAGGGCAAAACGATGCTTGAAAAAGAGATGCGCCGCAATTTTGTAAACATAGCGCCCGACAAGTACGAGGAGTTCATGGCGGACATGGCAAAGCGCCACCGCCTAAACAGCACAGAGGAAATGTACGGGGCGCTCGGCTACGGCGGCTTACAGCTGTCTAGGCTGATGATACGCATTAAGGACGAATATGTAAAACTGCAAAAAGAGCAAACGGCAAAAGAGATAACAACAGTGCCCATACGCACACCAAACGCAAAGGGTGGAGACGGCGTTGTTGTTGACGGCATTGGCGACTGTCTTGTAAAGTTTGCAAACTGCTGCAACCCTCTGCCGGGAGACGATATAATAGGCTTTATAACAAGGGGTTTTGGCGTATCGGTGCACAAAAAAGATTGTCCTAACGTTAAAATTAGCTTTGATGCCGGCAACGCAGACAGGTGGGTAGGCTCCAGATGGTCGACCGATAAGGCGCAAGAGAGCTTTAAATCATCGCTGGAGGTTTCGGCTATGGACAGGAACGGCCTAATGGCAGACGTTGCCGTTATGATTTCCGATATGCGCATACCTTGCTATGCTATTACCGCAAGGCAGCTGTCGGGCGGCAGGGCGGCAATGTCGCTTACAATAGGCATTAACAGCACAGAGCACCTAAACACCGTTATTGCAAAGCTGCGCAAAATTAAAAGCGTAACGTCTGTGGTAAGGGCGCAAATTAAATAGGTTTACCTTTGGCTTGCAATGTTAAAAAAGTGCGCTAATTAGTAATTTAGCATTACAAAATTTTAATTAAAAGGGTTGATATATTGAAAGCTGTTATACAGCGAGTTAGCTTTGCCGGCGTTACAATAAATGGCAAAGAAAAACGCACAATAGAAAAAGGCATACTGATACTGCTTGGCGTAAAGGACACCGACACAAACGAGGACTGCGATAAGCTTGCGGCAAAATGTGCCGATCTGCGCATTTTTTGCGATGATGACGGCAACATGAACCTCTCTGCGACAGGCCTTAACTACGATGCAATGGTAATATCTAACTTTACGCTTTGTGCCGACACAAAAAAAGGCAAGAGGCCCAGTTTTTCATCGGCGGCAAAGCAGCCCAAAAGCGTGGATTTGTATATGAGATTTGTGCAGCAAATACGTGAAAAACCGCTAAAAAATGTGCAGACGGGTGAGTTTGGCGCACACATGGATGTAGAGCTTTTAAACGACGGCCCGGTAACTTTAATACTGGACACAGACGAGTGGAAGGCGCAAAAAAAATAGTGATAATATGCGCCATTGTAAGGCCATAGCTAATATAATAGCGAGTTATAATTTAAGCTAAAAACACGATAAAACGTATAATTATTTGGGAGAGTAAACCATGAAAAAAATAGACATAACGGCACCGGCACCGCTTTACACCAACACGTTTATACTTATAGGAAACAGCGGCACAGCGGCAGTAATTGACCCGGGCGCAGCGCCTGAGCAATACGTAAAAGAGCTTGAAGCGCACGGCGCTAAACTAAAATACATTTTTTTGACACACGGACATTACGACCATGTGGGTGCGGCCGAATATTTGCGAAAAAAATATGGCGCAAAGGTTTTTCTTGCACAGGAAGACAGGGGAGGCAGCAGGCTGTTTCCGCTAAAAGATGAGGACTGTGACGGCGCATACACAGACGCAGAAGTTATACAAATTGACGACTTTAGCGTGCGTGTTATAAAGACGCCAGGCCACTCGCTTGGGTCTGTGTGCCTTTTTGTAGAGGGCGAGAATTTGCTGTTTACCGGCGACACAGTATTTAGAGAAGAAATAGGCAGGTGTGACCTTGAGGGCGGAAGCTTTGACACCATACTAAAGAGCCTTAAAAAACTGTGCGGCGAGGTAAGCGGCAACCCGCAAGTTTTGCCGGGACACGACGTTTACTCCACACTAGAGCACGAAAAACAAAACAACGAGTACTTTAAAAGGGCGCTATGAAGATATATTTATCAAACACAAAATCAAAATATGAGGCAGAGCACGTCTGTAGGCTGTTTTTTGTAGGGGCGCAACTTGCCGATAAATACCCAAATGCAAGGCAAGAGGGTGACGCAATAGTTGTGCACGAGTCGCGCACACGTATTATGTGCGGCATTAGAATTGACGGTAAAGTGCACTGCGACACTCTGAAGAAGAGCAACGACTTGCTTTGCAGTGCGGACGTGATTGTGTTAAACAATGCGCAGGCAAACAGCGCAAAGGGCAATACAGCTGCGAGCAAAGCCGACAAAAAAGTGTGCGCCACAGAAAAACAGCCAGGGGATAATAACGACGACAAGCGCAGAAGAGACTATGTGCTTTGCAGTTTTATATACAACACATTAAGCCGTGTAACAGGCAAAAAAATGGCGTGGGGCATGCTTACCGGTGTGCGCCCTGTGCGCCTAATACACGACATGCGCCGCGCAGGGCTAACAGACGCAGAGATAGAGCGCAAGATGTGCAAGGGGTATTATGTATCACAGCAAAAGTATGCACTGGCCCTGGGCATTGCAAATTTGCAAAATGCCGTAACAGCGCCCGTGCAAAAAGTAGCAAGGCCATACAGCCTTTACGTGTCTATTCCGTTTTGCCCAACAAGGTGCAATTATTGCAGCTTTGTTTCAAGTGCGGTCGCAAAGTCCACTAAGCTTATTCAGCCCTATATGCATATGCTAGAAAAAGAGCTTGTCCTTCTGTCGCGCACAGCGCAAAATAATAATCTATCGCTACAATCCATATACATAGGCGGCGGCACCCCAACGTCAGTGTCCGCCATTCAGCTACACAGCCTGATGAGTACTATCAACAACTATTTTGATGTAAAAAGCACACAGGAGTACACGGTGGAGGCGGGGCGCCCGGACTGCACAACGCCGCAAAAGCTTGCGGTGATGAAAGAGCTTGGCGCAACACGCATATCTATTAATCCGCAGAGCATGAACGACGAAGTGCTTAGTGCGATAGGGCGCAACCACACGGCAAAAGATGTGTGCGAGTGTTTTTTACAGGCGAGGCAGCAAGGCCACGACAACATTAACATGGACCTTATTGCAGGCCTGCCAAAGGACACGCAGGAGAGCTTTAGCGAGACGCTAAACATTATTAAAGAGCTGTCGCCGGAGAATGTTACGGTGCACACGCTGTCTTTAAAAAGGGCGTCTACGCTTACAAAAAGCGGCGCAAAGGGCGACGATGTGGCATCGCAGTTTATGATAGAGGCGGCGCACAGTGTGTTTTGCGAGGCAAACGGTTACAGCCCCTATTACCTTTACAGGCAAAAAAACACGCCCGGCAATTTAGAGAATACAGGCTACACAAAGGACGGCTTTGCCGGCCTATATAACATTTATATAATGGAAGAAATGCACACGATACTGTCGGCAGGAGCGGGCGGCTCTACAAAACTTGTAGACAGCGAAAGCGGCAGAATAGAGCGCATTTTTAACCACAAATATCCAACCGAGTACATGGACGAATTTGACGAACTATGCGACAGAAAAAAGGGAGTTGACGAGTTTTATGCCAAATAAGCTTATATGGATACCAAAGCGACTTGTGGAGATTGGCCTTGTAAATGTGGCGGCAAATAACAGGCAGCAATTTGTAAATTACTGTGAGGATACGTACAGCATGCGCATTAGCGCCGCCGCAGACGACGCTATAAGCTCTGCCGCTAAGGTTGTAATGCTAACGGGGCCATCGGCGTCCGGCAAAACTACAACGGCAAATAACCTTGCGCAAAAACTAAGGCAAAAAGGGCATAAGGTTGTGGTGTTGCCGCTGGATAATTTTTTTAAGAACATTGAGGAATACCCAAAACTTGCCGACGGCACGCCAGACTATGAAAATGTAGAGGCGCTTGATATTGCCATGATAAACAACTGCCTTTTACAGCTTGTAAACGGTGGCAAAACAAAAATACCTAACTTTGATTTCCCGTCAGGAAAGCGCACACAGCAAGTGACAGACATTGACGTAGGCGACGGCATAATAATTGCAGAGGGCATACATGCGCTAAACCCTCGCCTTACAGCGGCTGTGCCGAGGGGTATGGTGTACAAGATATATGCAGGCCTGCGTGAGGAGTACAGCCTAAACGGGCAGCGCATATTGCCCACAAGGGACGTGCGCCTTGCAAGGCGCATGGTGCGCGACATAGCGTTTAGGGGGCACAGCGTGCAAAAGACACTTGACATGTGGCCACAAGTTTGCCTTGGCGAGGACAGAAACATAAAGGTGTTTAAGACAGAGGCGAACTTACTGCTTGACACAAGCTTTACCTACGAGATAAATTGCCTTGCGCCCTTTGTGGCACAGATGGCGGATAAATTGAGCGAGGACAGCGAGCACATGCAACAGCTGTTAGATTTATGCCGTCGGTTTGCGCTGTGCGCTGGGATTAGTGAGGAAAACATACCAAAGAGCTCGATGTTGAGGGAATTTCTTGGCTAAAATGTGGCAGGTACAATAAAAATACAATTAAATTGTAAAAAATGTGTATGAACACTTGCAAAATGAGCAATAATGGGGTAAAATAGTGTGCGTACCGTTAAAAATAAAACAAACAAAAACAGGCATAAAGCGCCTAAAATAGGCACTTCGGGCCGTGCGTGCCACATTGTTTTGTGCTTGCAAATTGGGCATTAAAAGCAGTGCCGTGCAAAAAGGGCTACCCCAGAAGTTACCCTTATAAAAAACGGCGGCAAAATTTTTGTTTGTCATCGACAAAAAAGTAATAACACAGCAAAAGGCGGTATAAAAATGGAGTTAAAGCAAAGCTACACAATGCAAGATTTACTGGACATAGTAAAGTTGCTGCGTGACCCTAAAGACGGCTGTGCATGGGACAAGGCGCAGACGCATAAGTCTATACGCACAAATTTTATTGAGGAGACTTATGAGGCGGTTGAGGCTATTGATTTAGGCGACACAGAGCTTTTAAAAGAGGAGCTTGGCGACGTTTTACTTCAGGTAGCGCTACACACGCAGATGGAGAGTGAGACCGGCAATTTTAACTTTGACGACGTGACGAGCGAGATATGCAAAAAGCTTATACTGCGCCACCCGCACATATTTGGCGACGTAAAGGCCGACACGGCAGGCAAGGTGCTGCAAAACTGGGAAGAGATAAAGCGCAAGGAAAAAAATCGCACAACCCCGCAGGACGACATGGCAAGCGTGCCAACGTCTTTACCGGCACTTATGCGTAGCACTAAGGTGCAAAAAAAGGCGGCCGCATACGGCTTTTGCTATGAGGATATAAACGGTGCCTTAAAAGATTTTGACAGCGAGGTGCAGGAGCTTAAAACGGCGCTGGAAAACTGCGACGCAGACAATATAAGCGAGGAGCTTGGCGACATATTATTTGCGTGTGTAAACGTGTGCAGGTTTGCAAAGGTAGATGCAGAACAGGCGCTATTAATATCGACACAAAAGTTTGTAAACCGCTTTAATTGCACACAAGAGCTGGCGCAAAAGCAGCAAAAACAAACTAGCGACATGAGTTTTGACGAACTCTTAGAGCTGTGGCGACAGGCGAAGGTTTTTACAAGATCACAAGATGATTTTGATAAGACATAGATTATAACAATAAATTTCGGAGGATTAAGATTATGACAAAAGTTGAACTTATTGCAAAAGTAGCAGCAGATGCTGAAATCAGCAAAAAATCTGCTGAAAAAGCTGTAACTGCTATGTTAGAGGGTATCACAAGCGCGCTTAAAGCAGGCGACAAGGTTGCTCTTGTTGGCTTTGGCACATTTGAGACAAGAAAACGCGAAGCACGCGTTGGCCGCAACCCAAAAACTAAAGAAGAGATCCAAATTCCTGCAACTATTGCTCCTGCATTTAAAGCAGGCAAAGGCCTAAAAGACGCAGTAGCAGGCAAATAATAAACAGTAAACCATTAAACACCCATGGCTTTTGCCGTGGGTGTTTTTTTGTTAGCAAAATAAAAGCAATACACCGCCAATATAAGGCAATATAAATAGCCCTGCGGCTTTGCCGCAGGGCTATTAGCTACATTTAAAACGCTAAAGTATAACTTGTAAAGTTTAAGCCTTAGCTTACTCGTACTCAACAACGTCTGTAAGCTTTAACAGCAGTTGTTTTTGCTCTTCGTTGTCTTTAACAAGTTGTGATGCCGCTACAATTGGTATCCATTTTTGAACGTATTGACGTGCAGTATCGCTCTTTTGGCAGAATAGCTTTAGGTATTTTTCTGCAAGCTCTTCTTTGTTTTCAAGCAAGAATAATAGATATGTTCTTGCAACGTCTGCGCTGGCGCTACCCTGTGTAACGTGTGCCCAGTCTATAACAAAGTACTCGCCTTTTGGGGTAACTATTACGTTGCCAAAGCTAAAGTCTCCATGGCACACTTTTTTGTGTTTTGGCATGCCCTCAAGGCGTGTCAAAAGCTCGTACCTTGTGGTTGCGTCTAGGCCTGTCTCGCCAATTTTCATCGCCATTTTATCGCGCAATTTGTTTAAGTGCGGTGCAGATTGTGCATGTATCTCCATTTGCAAATTAACAAAAACATCAAGGTACTCGTCAATTTTGCCCGGGTTTTCTTTTATTAGCTCTTTAAGGGTTTTGCCCTCTACATAATCGCTAATAATTGCCCATTTGCCGTCAATTTTTTTAACCTCTTGCAGCTGTGGTACACGCAAGCCTGCCTCTTGCACTCTCGCTTGGTTAAGTGCCTCGTTTAATATTTGCGATGTCTTAAAGCTCTCGTCGAAAATTTTTAGTACACTCTCGCCGCTTTTATAAAGTGTCTTGTTTTTGCGCTGTGCAATTACTGTCATATTTTCCATAATAATCTCCCTTTCGCCGCACAAGTCAGCTTAAAAAATGTTTAAATACATCTGTTTAATTTCGCTCATAAGTGGGTAACGTGGGTTTGCGCCTGTGCACTGGTCATCAAAAGCTTGCTCTGTCATGTCGTCAAGAGTCTCCATAAATTTCTTCTCGTCAATGCCGTACTCTCTCAAGTTAGCTTTAATGCCAACGCGCTTTTTAAGCTCTTCAACTTTTTCAATCAGCTTTTCTACAAGCTCGTCGTCGCTGTTTGCCCTTAGGCCTACAAAGCTGGCAATCTCAGCGTAGCGCTCTTTTGTTTTAGGGTATTTATACTGTGAAAACGCACCCATTTTTGTGGGGCAATCTACCATGTTAAAGCGTATAACCTCGCTTATAAGCAGTGCGTTTGCAACACCGTGAGGTAAGTGGTGCATAGCGCCAAGTTTGTGCGCCATAGAGTGGCAAACACCCAGGAACGCATTGGCAAAAGCCATACCTGCAAGTGTCGATGCATCGGCCATTTTAGCCCTTGCAATTGGGTCTGCTGCGCCGTTTTCGTAAGCGGAAGGAAGGTACTCGAATATAAGTTTTAGTGCCTTTAGTGCAAGGCCGTCTGTGTAGTCGCTGGCAAGCATACTTGCATAAGCCTCAAGTGCGTGTGTAAGTGCGTCAATACCGGATGCAGATGTTAGGCCTTTTGGCATTTCCATCATTAGGTCTGCATCAATAATAGCAACGCTTGGCATTAGCTCGTAGTCTGCTAGCGGGTATTTAATGCCTGTTGCCTCGTCTGTAATAACGGCAAACGGTGTAACCTCACTACCGGTACCGGCAGTTGTTGGTATAGCAATAAAGTTAGATTTAACGCCAAGTTTTGGGAAACCGTAAACCCTCTTGCGTATGTCCATAAATCTCATAGCAAGGTCTTTAAAGTCAACGTCCGGATGTTCGTAAAGTGTCCACATAATTTTTGCGGCATCCATTGCAGAGCCGCCACCAAGTGCAATTATGCAGTCGGGCTCAAAGTTTTGCATTGCCTGTGCGCCAATTTTTGCGCAAGCAAGTGTTGGGTCGGGCTCAACATCAAAAAATGTAGTGTGCATAATGCCCATCTCGTCAAGCAGGTCTGTAACACGTTTTGAGTAGCCGTTTTTAAATAAAAATTCATCGGTAACAACAAAAACTTTCTTTTTGTTGTAAACATCTTTAAGTTCTGCCATTGCAATTGGCAGACAGCCTGTTTTAAAGTAAACCTTTTCAGGTGTGCGTAGCCAAAGCATATTCTCTCTCCTTTGTGCAACCGTTTTAGTGTTTAAAAGGTGTTTTACGCCAACGTTTTCTGATACAGAGTTGCCGCCGTAGCTGCCGCAACCAAGTGTTAGCGACGGAGCGAGTGAGAAGTTGTATAAATCGCCTATACCGCCGTGCGCAGCAGGTGTATTTACAACAATACGGCAAGTTTTCATTGTGTTTTCAAAAACAGCAAGGTCATCACTAGCTGTTGCTGTGTCTATAAATATAGATGCAGTATGGCCGTAGCCGCCGTCTTTAATTAACTTGTCCGCCATCTCAATGGCTGTGGTGTAGTTTTTGTATTTGTACATTGCCAATACGGGGGATAGCTTCTCGTGTGCAAACTCCTCGCTCAGCTCGGTGCTTGTAACCTCACCGATTAGCACTTTTGTTGCCTCCGGCACGTCAAAGCCTGAAAGCTGTGCTATTTTATATGCAGATTGACCAACTATTTTTGCGTTTAATGCGCCGTTAATCAATATAGTGTTTCTAACTTTTTGTGTCTCTTGTGCCGATAGAATATGACAGCCGCGCAATTTAAACTCAGCTTTTACATCCGCGTAAATTTTCTCGTCGACAATAACAGATTGCTCACTTGCGCAAATAACGCCGTTGTCAAATGTCTTAGACAAAATTACAGAGGAAACAGCCATTTTTACATCGCAAGTTTTGTGGAAAAGTGCAGGCACGTTGCCGGCGCCAACGCCGATAGCAGGTTTGCCGCTTGAGTAAGCGCTTTTAACCATGCCGGGGCCGCCCGTTGCAAGTATCATGTCTGTATTTTTCATAACTTCGTTTGTCAGCTCTAAAGACGGTGTGTCTATCCAGCCTACAATGCCTGCAGGTGCGCCTGCTTTAACAGCCGCTTCTAGCACTATGCGTGCAGCTGCAATAGTACAGTTTTTAGCACGTGGATGCGGGCTAAAAATAATGCCGTTGCGTGTTTTAAGCGCAAGAAGTGCCTTAAATATAGCAGTTGATGTGGGGTTGGTTGTTGGGATAACAGCGGCAATTACGCCTATTGGCTCGGCTATAACCTTTGTGCCAAATGCATCGTCTTGGCTAATTATACCACATGTTTTTGAGTTTTTATACTTATTATATATATACTCTGCCGCATAGTGGTTTTTAATAACCTTGTCCTCTACTATGCCCATGCCTGTCTCTTCCACAGCCATTTTAGCAAGCGGTATACGCGCCGTGTTTGCTGCAATGGCCGCCGCCATAAAAATTTTGTCTACTTGCTCTTGTGTGTATGTTGCAAAAAGTTGTTGTGCCTCTCTTATCTGCGCAATACGCAGAGTAAGCTCCTCAACAGTTGCAACAGTGCCTACAGTTTTTACGTTATCTTTTCCCATTAATAGTCCCTCCATAATAAATTGCTGCCGGTTAATTAAGTGTACAAGCTTTAATTGATTTTTAGCCTTTGCGATGATATAAATAAATTATGTGCAATATTTTGCATTTAACTATGCGCCGCCGTTTTGTATTTTGCTAATTGTTTAGCGGCGCCGCCGTGCACAGTTGCCGTTTTTGCCCGGCGCTGTGCGTGCAGGTAATAAATGCTTTATTGTCACGATAACATCTATTTAAAAAGCTGATTGTTAAATGTTTAACAACTAGCTTGTTAAAAGTTTAACATCTATGTGTGCATATGTCAACACTAAAAAGCACTTACAGTTTTTTATTGTATAGTTGCCCAAATACTACAAGTTTATCAAAATTATTTTATGCAAATAATCATCATAATAACAAAAAATTATTAACATTATATATAAAACACCTGTTTTTGTGTAGTGCATAATGCATAAGGATAGGGCATAGCACTTGTTTGTTTAAAAAATAGCACACAAAACCGCATTGTGCAGTTTTGTGTGCTCATTTTTAAAGCATCTCGCTTTTTATACCTTTTTTTAATATCTCGTCGTAATCTATAAATGTGTAAATATCTTGTTTAAAAACGTCGCTGTACTCAAGCAGTGTGTCTAAAGGCAAGTCCTCAATGGCGCACTTTTCGTCTTCGCATCTTATTACTATGCGCCCAACTATTGTGTGTGCGTCTCTAAAGGCAACGCCGTTTGACACGAGATAATCTGCGACTTCGGTGGCATTTAAAAAGCCTGTTTTTACGCTGTTGCGCATTTTTTTAGGGTGTACGGTCATTGTGGCTATCATGCGCTGTGTTATTACTGTGCAGTCTTTTACCGTGCAAAGTGCATCGTAAAAAAGCTCTTTGTCCTCTTGCATATCTTTATTATACGCAAGCGGAAGGCCTTTCATAAGTGTTAGCATTGCACTAAGTGCGCCGTAAACACGCCCTGTTTTGCCACGTATAAGCTCCGCACCGTCGGAGTTTTTCTTCTGCGGCATTATAGAAGAGCCGGTTGTATAAGCGTCGCTCAAAGTCACAAAACCAAACTCGTCCGTGCCCCACAATATAAGTTCTTCAGCAAGGCGCGACATATGCATCATGAGCATTGAAAAAGCACACAAAACCTCGGTTTGGTAGTCCCTGTCGGAGACACCGTCCAAAAAATTTGCGTAAGGGCGTGCAAAATCCAGCTCTTTAGAGGTAAAGTCCCTGTCTATTTTATGCGTTGTGCCAGCCAGTGCGCCACAGCCAAGCGGGCACTCGTCCATGTTGTCCACTGCGTTTTTTAGGCGCCTTACATCACGTGCAAACATGCCGTGATACGCCATTAAATGCGCCTTCATTGTTATTACTTGCGCCCTTTGCAGGTGTGTGTAACCGGGCATGGGGTAGGGGTTATCGTTTGCCGTTTGCTCAAGCGTGTCAAGCAGTTTTTGTAAAAGCTCTATTGTATAAAGCGTCTCACTGCGCACAAAAAGTTTCATATCGGTATTTACTTGGTCGTTTCGGCTGCGTGCGGTATGTAGCTTTTTGCCAACGTCACCGACACGCTGTGTAAGCACATGCTCTACAAAAGTGTGCACATCCTCGTAGTCGCCCTCTGTGGCAAGGGCGCCGCTTTTTATGTCGCACAGCATTTGTTTTAGGCCGTTTGTAAGCACCTTGGCCTCGTCTTTAGTTAAAATGCCTGTGTGCCCTAGCATTGCAACGTGCGCAATACTGCCGTTGATGTCGGGCTCTATAAGCCACTTAGTCTCGTTAAAATTGTTGTTAAACTTCTCCATAAGTGCGTCTTCTTCGTCCCTAAAACGGCCGCCCCAAAGTTTGTTTTCTGCCATTTGTGTAAAATCCCCCTCTATTTTTGCTAACGGTAAAGCAGCCGCAAAAGGCTTTATGCCTAAAGCAGCCGCAAATTAATATGCTAAATATTGTCGCCAAATGTAGGGCTTGGCAAAAAGTTTTCAAACACTACAGCGCGGTTTTCGTCCATTGCTTTTAGCATGTCTTTTTCGTCTTTTACTGTCCACACCATGGGCATTGCGCCCATTAGCTCAACAAAGCGCACAAATATCGACTTTTTTGTCATGCCGTGTGCTATGTAATGTGGCCTTGTAACTACGTTTACAACAAGCGATTCAAGCGCCCATCGCTTAATCAAAGGTATTTCTTTATACTCTGAAAAATTATCTACAAGCTGGCCGCGCACAACCTCGGGCGCATTCCTTTTAAACCAAGACACAATTTGAGGATGAAAGCTCTCGATACAGTATGGGCCGTCATATTTTGACAGTATAGCGTAAGCTTTTTCGCACAATTTTATGTTTGCCTTGCTGGCTTTTAGCTCTACAACAATAGTTGTCCTGCCGTCAACGGCCTTTAGCACCTCGTCTAGTGTTGGTATGCGCTCGTCTGTTTCGTGCAAACGCATCCTTTTAAGCTCTTGCAACATCATAGTGCGCACACGGCCTTCTCTGCCGCAAACCCTATCTGTGGTATCGTCGTGAAAAACAACAACGTGGCCGTCTTTAGTGAGCTGAATATCAAGCTCCATGGCGTATCCGGCATCGGCCGCCGCCTTAAATGCTGCAAGGCTGTTTTCTGGTACGCTTAAATCTTGCGAGTGCAAGCCCCTATGTGCAAAATTTTTACCCTCCATAAATTCACGTTGTTTATCTGTCATGCCGGCAGGGCGCAGTAAAATAACTAATATAAGTAAAAATGTCGCAATAAAAATAACTATAAATTCCATAATTTCTCCTATCCGCCGCTAAATGTTCTTAAATAAACGTGTATAAAGATGAGCAAAATCCCTAAAGCGACCGTTAAAGATTTTGACATTGTTTTTATTATTATAACATTTTGTAAAAAAAAATTCCATTTTTATTTTAATTTCGGCACAGTTTTTTCACAATTTTTACATAGGTATGGTATATAATATGTTTATAAGTATGTAACAATATTAACAAAGCACTATTTTGTGCGTTTTAAATAGCCTTAAAAGTAATATTTTTTATTGTGTAGCATTGCAATGCAAACGAAAGGGAAGAGCGAGATGATAAGAATTCTTATAGCCGACGACGAGGCACGCATAAGG
Organism: uncultured Bacteroides sp.; assembly: GCA_964368295.1. Lineage (GTDB taxonomy): Bacteria > Bacillota > Clostridia > Oscillospirales > Ruminococcaceae > Ruthenibacterium. The sequence continues at coordinate 30,613 of CAYJBO010000001.1, read as the reverse complement.
GAGCTTTTGACAGAGCACTTAACACACGCAGGCTTTTTGTGCGAGCAAGCGCAAGACGGCGCACAGGCGCTGGAAATACTGGTGCAGGGGAATATAGACCTTGCCATACTTGATATAATGATGCCCTTTACGGACGGCATGAAGGTGCTGCTTGACATACGCACACGTGGAATAACAACGCCTGTAATAATGCTAACCGCAAGGGCAGAGGAATACGACAGGCTTGCCGGCCTTGAGGGAGGTGCAGACGACTATATAGTAAAACCGTTTTCGCCACGGGAGCTTGTTGCAAGGGTAAAGGCAGTGCTTAACCGCACAATGCCAAAAGAGCAAAGCGAGGCAAAAAGCTACGTGTTTGGAGGCCTTGTTATAGACGTTGCGGCGCACAGCGTTACAATAGATGGGAAAATTGCAACACTAACGCCAAAGGAGTTTGACCTACTGCTGTTTATGGCGTCTAACAAGGGCATAGTTTTTACAAGAGAAAAAATATTACAGCGTGTGTGGAACTACGATTTTTACGGAGAAGACAGGACGGTAGACACACACATTAAGATGTTGCGCAGCCATATGGGGCCATACCGCAATTACATAGCCACCGTGTGGGGGCGTGGGTATAAATTTGATGCGGAGCAAAAGATATGACGGGTGAAAAAAGCAAAAAGAGCATTAAGAGCAAAGCTAAAAAAACACGTGGATACAGCGTTTTTGGCAGTATACGGTGGAAACTTATGCTTTTTGCCATACTGCTGTGCGCCGTTGTAACAGGCCTTATTTGGCTTATGAACGTGCAGTTGTTAGTGCCTACTTATAACCGAAATATAGAGACGTCGCTTGAGCAGACGGCGCAAAAGTACAAGGCTATTATTGAAAAGTACGGCGTTATTGAGGACCCACTTGTAAGCGGATATATTAACGAGGACTTTTACGAGGAGATAAACGCAGTTGCGGCAGAGGACACGGAGCTTGCGGGCAAGTGCCTTGATATATCGGGGGCAGACGGCACAAACCTTTTGCATATGCACCAGCTCGGCGGCAACTGTTTGCTGCACCCTGTGCATGTAAGCGTGTTTGGCATGTCTAACGACACCATTAACTGGGACACGTCTTCTACGCAAAAGCTGCGCCTTTTGATACTGCGTGACGGTGACGGAGCGTTTACCCTTGTAGAGGGTGACAAAGAGCAGCGTGTTGTGGCAAAAAATATAGATGACAATTACACATTGTTTATATCTACCGACCTAGCGAGGATAGACGAGGCCGCAGGCATTATACAGAGCCAAATGCCGTTTATAGTCGGTGCGGTTTTAATTGTGGGTATAATTGGCGCATTTTTGTTTAGCCGACATTTTTCAAAGCCGCTAAGCAGTATATCTAATGCCGCAAGGCGTGTTGCCACGGGCGATTTAAGGGCAAGGGCAAGTGTTGAGCAAAATGATGAACTTGGCGCTTTGGCGTCGGATTTTAACATAATGGCAGACGAAATAGCACGTACAGCACAGCTACAAAGAGATTTAACCGCAAATATAAGCCACGATTTACGCACGCCGTTAACGCTGATAAAAGGCTATGCGGAGACTATTAGAGACCTGACGGGAAGCAACAAAGATAAGCGAGAAGAGCAGTTAAATGTAATAATAGACGAGACGGACAGGCTGTCGTCGCTTGTAAGCGGGGTTATGGAGCTGTCTAAGGTGACAAGCGGCAGCCAAAAGTCTGACATACTGCATTTTGACATGGCACAACTGTGCGAGGAAACTGCGTTTTTATACGATGATATGTGTAAAAGAAACGGATATAAGCTAGAGATAAACACGCCTGAGGAGTGTATGGTATATGCAGACCCGGGGCAGATGAGCCGTGTTATACACAACTTGCTTGCGAACGCAATACACCATATTGGCGAGGATAATACGATTATAATAAATTGTGCGCCGCTGCCAAATGGCGACACACGTGTGGAGATAAGCGACCACGGCGAGGGCATAGCGCCCGAGGATTTGCCGTATATATTCGATAAATATTACCGCTCACGGGCGTCTTCCGGCAAGGTGGGCACGGGGCTTGGGCTCTCTATAACAAAGGCCATACTGCAAAACCATGCGTTTGCATACGGGGTGGAGAGCTGTATTGGCAAGGGCAGCACATTTTGGTTTACCGTAAGCGGCGCACCAAAAGAAATTAAATAAAATTTTGTGCACACAAAAAATAAAACCATCGGCTTTTTAGTTGCCGATGGTTTTTTATATATTGCAAAAATTTTTTTGCCGACGGTGTGCATAGGCGTAAATTTGCCCATTAAAACCGGCATAGGTTCAAGCTTTGACACTCTTACTACGCTTCGCCGGTAAAGGTGTCGGGCTCCTCATCAGCAATTTTAAACTGTGCATCGTACAATTTTGTGTATACACCATTGCTCTTGTAAAGCGCATCGTGTGTGCCGTGCTCGGCAACGCCCTGCGCTGTAAGCACAATTATTTCGTCGGCATTTTTTATTGTGGACAGCCTGTGCGCTATTACAAGCGTAGTCCTCCCCTCGGAGAGCTCAAAAAGCGAGCGCTGTACCTTTTGCTCTGTCTCGTTGTCAAGCGCAGATGTGGCCTCATCTAAAATTAAAATAGGCGGATTTTTTAAAAATGCACGTGCAATGCTGAGGCGCTGTTTTTGCCCGCCGGAGAGCCTAACGCCCTTTTCGCCTACGTTTGTGTCGTATCCATCGGGGCAGCTCATAATAAAATCGTGCACCCTTGCCTTTTTTGCAGCGATTATAATCTCCTCGTCTGTTGCGTTTATGTTGCCGTACTTTATGTTCTCTTTAATTGTGCCTGCAAATAAAAATATGTCTTGCTGAACCATGCCAATGGCACTTCTTAAACTGTTTAACTTAATATCTGTAATGTCTGTGCCGTCCAGCGTAATGCTGCCGGACAAACAGCTGTAAAACCTCGGTATTAGCTGACACAGCGTTGTTTTTCCGCCACCGGACGGCCCTACAACGGCAACGGTTTTGCCGGCACCTATTTTTAATGAGATGTTGTTTAACACCTCTTCTTCGTCGGTGTACTTAAAAGTGACGTTGTGAAATTCTATATCGCCCTTCACGGCTTCAAGATTTACGGCGTTTGGCTTATCTTTTATGTCAACATCGGTATCCATTATTTCTAAAAAGCGTCTAAATCCGCTCATGCCTTGCTCAAACTGTTGGGTAAAGTTGGTAAGTTTTTGTACGGGCTGTAAAATTATGTTTACGTACAGCAAAAAAACAACAAGGTCGGACAGCTGCATGTTCTTGTTAATAACGTTAATACCGCCTATTATTAGCACTAAAGCGTTGCATATGTTTGTTAAAAAGCCCATGCCGGACATAAATGTTGCCATGGCGTTGTAAGATGCCTTTTTTGCGATTTTAAAAAATCCATTTCCCTCGTGGAATTTAGCTATTTCGTGCTGCTCGTTTGTAAAGGACTGCACAACCCTTATGCCGCTTATGCTGTTTTCCACCTGTGCGTTAACATCTGCTATTTTAACCCTTACATCTGCAAAGGCGCTGCGCATTTTTTTGCGCCTTGTAATGGCAAACCATGCAATAATAGGTAACATTATAAGTATGCACAGGGCCAGGCGCCACTCTATGTTAAACAGAATAATGGACGAGCCGAAAAACATAACCACGGATATAAAAATATCTTCAGGGCCGTGATGGGCAAGCTCTGTAATATCAAACAAATCGTTAAGCATTTTGGACATTATTTGGCCTGTCCTGTTTGTGTCGTAATATTTAAACGACAACTTTTGCAAGTGAGAGAACAAATCCTCCCTTATATCTGCCTCGATACGCACGCCAACTAAATGGCCCCAATAGTTAATAAAATATGTAAATAAAGATATAGCAATGTATATCCCTACCAAAACAGCCGCAAAAAAAATCAGCTCGTTCAGGTTGCCGTTTGGTATTGTGACATCCATTATCCTCTTAGTTATTAGCGGAAACAGCAGGCCCAAGCCTGCCGATGCAAGCGAGCAAGCCATGTCGCAAAAAAATAGCTTTTTGTGCGGTTTATAGTAAGAAATAAATCTTTTAATAACTCTTTTGTCGGTTTTTGTGTTTTGCTTTGTGCTCATGCAAGTTGCTCCTTTTTAAATATCGTGCCTGTGGGAGTATAGAGTAGCGAGACAATGATGCTTTTTGTGCGAAAAATTGCCGAAGATTATACTTAGAGCCAGCGAGTGACTGTGTAGGAATTGATTGAAAATATACGCAAACATAAATAGACATCGAGCCATGCCCGATGTCTATTGGGTCCAGCGTTGCGCTGGTGGTGGAGATGACGGGAGTTGAACCCGTGTCCGAAAAGAATTCCACGCTAGTATCTCCGGGTGCAGTTTGTCTATAAAATTCCCTACTCACCAAGCGAACAAACACGCCGGTGGCTCGGTAGCTTCATCAGTTCATGGCGGCAAACAAAGCTTGATGCCGCTCACGTTCAGCACCTTATCGACGCCCTGACCCCACCCGGTGCTATGGTGGGCAGAACGAGCAGCCTAAATTAGGCTGCTACTGCTAATTTATTATTGTTAGCTATTTTTTTAGAGGCGTTTAAAGTGTGGCCCCACCACTACCCGCTGCTTTCGCTTCTTTCTCCCCGTCGAAACCGTTACATCCCCATATATACATTAGCAAGCTAATAAATTAGTGGTACGGTTTACTTTTGCTTGGCTATCCGCCAAATAAAAAATCTATGGCGTTGCCAACGCCGGAGGTGGTCTGCTTATAAATCTCAGTGTATCCGCAAATTTTGCAAGAGACAGTATGGAATTTTTTGTTTTGCACGTCAAACAGCTTTGCAAACTGGCCGCCTGTCGCCCTAAATTCATCGGTCTCATATTCTAAGCCGCCGCATTTAACACATTGGTAGTTCAAATTTTACTCCTGTCTTTAAGCGCCCTGTCAATGTCACGTTTAGCATCTCTCTCGGCAATAGATGCCCGTTTATCGTACAATTTTTTACCCTTGCATATGCCAAGCTCAACCTTTACCTTGCCGCGCTTAAAATAAAGTTGCAGTGGTATAAGCGTATAGCCCTTTAGCTTTTTCTCTTGCTCTAAGTGGCGTATCTCTTTTTTGTGCACAAGCAATTTGCGCTTTCTCAAGGGGTCTTTGTTAAATATGTTGCCCTTTTCGTATGGGCTTATGTGTATGCCAAGTACGTACAGTTCGCCGTTTTCTACTTCCGCCCAAGCATCTTTTAAGTTAACAGAACCCATCCTAAGGCTTTTAACTTCGGTGCCAACAAGCTCAATGCCTGCCTCTAAAGACTCCATTACAGAGTAATCGTGGCGCGCTTTTCGGTTTAATGTAATAACTTTTCCGCCGTGTTTTTCGGCCATTGATTTGCACCTCCGCTCTGCATTGTGTCCGACAAAGTATACAGTAAAAAACAAACCCTGTCAAGAGTAAAATGTCGATAAATAAATAAAAAAACAATAGGGCAACGAAGTGGCGCAATTATATTGCCATAACGCCGCTACGCTGCCCTTTATTAATGCAAAAAATTACTTTTTATCATCTTCATCCGGGTCATCGCAACAGCCGCATCCGCACTCGTCGCTAAAATCAACCTCAAATTTAGTCTCGCAATTAGGGCAAGCCAAATCCTCAGCCGCAAGGTGCTCCTCGTCTACGCATATAACTTCGCCACAGGCAGGGCATGTAATCTCATACAGCTCGTCATCAAACATGTCAAGCTCTTCGTCGTCCTCTTCGTCCTGTGCCAAAAAAGTCTCAACGTCAGATAAATCTGCGCTCATAGCGTCTACTTCTTCAAATAGATCGCCAACTTCTTCGTCTAAAATAGTTACTTTATCGGCAATGTCGCTTGTAAGGTCAAGCAGTGCTGCTATAAGTTTGCCCTCGTCAGACGTCGCCTCAAACTTCATGCCTTGCATTAGGCCTTTAATATAGGCCGCTTTTTCTGTTAAAGTCATTTTATCCATAGTTAAACCTCCTATAAAACTTACGTTTTAACGTTAATAAATTACGCTCTGTCCATGTACTCGCCAGTGCGTGTGTCTATGCGGATAACCTCGCCCTCGTTGATGAAAAGAGGCACGCGCACTTCAGCGCCTGTCTCTAAAATAGCAGGCTTTAAAGTATTTGTAGCCGTGTTGCCTTTCATTCCGGGCTCGGTGCTAGTAATCTCAAGTGTAACAAAGTTTGGCACTTCTATGCCAAAAACCTTGCCTTTGTAAGACAAAATTTTGCAAACTTCATTCTCTTTTACAAACCTAAATGTGTCGTCTAGCTCGTCCTCATTTAATGGCACTTGCTCATAAGTCTCGTTGTCCATAAAATAGTAAAGGCCGCCATCTTCGTAAGAGTAAGTCATCTCACGGCGCTCTACATAAGCCGGTGGGAATTTTGCAGTTGGGTTATATGTTTTTTCAACAACAGAGCCCGTGATAACATTGCGCACCTTTGTGCGTACAAATGCAGCACCCTTGCCCGGTTTAACATGTTGAAATTCAACAATTTGCATTACGTTGCCGTCCTCTTCAAAAGTAACACCGTTTCTAAAATCTCCGGCAGAAATCATATATATATCCTCCTAAAACTACGCTTTATAAAAATAAATTAAATTTTACGTCTACATCTTATTTTACAGTAAATACCCAAGTTTTGCAAGTTTAAAATAGTATTAAAATAAACATTTTTGCTTTAAACGGTACTTTTAACAATAATCGGTAAGATTATCTATTATAATATTCGGCGGTTGCCACGCAGCAGACAAGCAAAATGTCGCATTTAATAAAATTATATTAGTGCAAATAGCAGGCAGATGGGCATTGATCCGAGCTTGCCCTAAATTTGCTTTGCCTTTATAAAAAGCTACGCAAAATGCACCGCCAGTAAAAATATACGTAAAATAAAATTAAACTATAATTAGCTCTTTCGGGCTCTTTGCAAGAATTTCGACGCCGCTGTCGCCCATTACAACAGTGTCCTCTATCCTAACGCCAAATTTGCCGGCTAGGTAAATGCCGGGCTCAATTGTCATTACGGCGCCTGTTGGAACAACGTCTTTGCATATTGGGCTAAAGCGTGGGTTTTCGTGTATCTCTATGCCCAAAGAGTGGCCAAGCCCATGCCCAAAGTTTTCGCCATAGCCGGCATCTGTAATAATGTCACGTGCAATTTTGTCAACATCAAAGCCGGTCATGCCACCACGTGCGTTTTCGCAGGCGGTAAGCTGTGCCTTTAAAACTGTGTCGTAAACTTTTCTCTGCTCGTCGCTAACGCTGCCAACGGCAATGGTGCGTGTCATGTCCGTGCAGTATCCATCAACATTTGCGCCAAAGTCAATGGTTATAAAGTCTCCGCTTTTTATTGTGCTATTGCCCGGCTCGCCGTGCGGCAAGCTGGAGTTTGCGCCTGCTACAAATATTGTGTCAAACGCCAATTTTTTTGCGCCATTTTTGCGCATAAACATTTCCATCTCAAGGGCTAAATCAATCTCACGCATGCCGGGTTTAATTTGCGTTAAAATGTACTCAAAGCACGCATCTGTAATAACTTGTGCCTTTTTTATAGTGGCAATTTCGTCGGCGCTTTTAATTTTGCGCATGCCCTCGAGTGCGTTAGTCAACGTGTTATCTGTTATTAAGTTTACGTCTTCGGGCAAATCTGCCTTAATTTTTGCGGCCCTTGCCAGCGATGCGGTGTCCTCAATATTAACGTTTTTAATTCCGCAATTTTCAATTATTGCAGCAATTTGCTCGGCGGCAACGTTCTCAAGAATTACCTCGGCGCCTTGTATGTTTTTGCGCGCTATTTCGATGTATCTTGAGTCAATAATAAAATATGCATTTTTGCGAAGAACAATAAGTGTGCCAGCGCCATGCGTGTCGCAACCCAAGAGGTAAAACCTGTTTGGCTGAGATGTAATGATAGCCGCCTCAAAAGAATCGGGCATTGCGCTAATCAAATTTTGCAACCTGTTACTCATATTTGCTCCTTTGTAGGCAGCATTTTGCCGCCTTTTTTAAAATAAGATTTTAAAACAAATTTTTCTAAATATCGCTTAAATTTTATTGTCAACTTGTGGTCGCCCTTCATTGGTATAACGAGAATGGACTTTATGCTGTAAAAATTAGCGCCTAAGATGTCTGTAAAAATTTGGTCGCCAACAAGGGCTACTTCGTTTTTGCTTACGCCTAATTTTTTGCAGGCCCTGGCAAACCCATGCACAGATGGCTTACAACAAAAAGCCAAATAAGGCAAGTTTATCGTTTTGGCAAACGGCTCAACACGCTTTTCAATATTGTTTGATACAATTATCATTTTAATGTTATTGTCGTGCATAGTCTTTAACCATTCGTCAATCTTTGGCGGTAAATGTTGGCTTCCGTGCACTGTCAAGGTATTGTCTACATCAAGTAAAAGTGTTGTAATGCCGTTATCTTTTAAATAGTCAACAGTAATATCATACGCTTTATCAAAAATTATAGTGGGGAATAAAAGTGCCATAGCACACCTCTTTTATAATAGATACAAAAAAATTGGGCCGACGTGTGCAACACATGTGGCAACTAAACTATTTGCAAATGCAAAGCAAAATTAATCAAAAATTAAAAGCAGTAAAACTTTAAATAATTAATAAAAAAATGCCTGTGCTTTTGCAAAAATCAGTTAGCCAGCAGTGCTTTTACATCGACCCGCAATACGGAATATTAAAGCATTTCCATCAGCGCAAATTATGTAAAACGCGCTGAACGACCTGTTTATTCCAAGATGCACTTATTTAAATTTGCGTTTGCGTGCAGCTTCAGATTTTTTCTTGCGGCGAACGGAGGGTTTCTCATAAGCCTCACGTTTTCTTACCTCTGCAAGAACTCCCGAGCGAGCGCACGAACGTTTAAAACGGCGTAACGCGCTGTCAAGAGATTCATTATCTTTTACTCTTACTTCCGACATCATTGTCCCTCCCTTGCAATGCGGTTAGGAGCCGCCCTCGAGCGACTATACAAAATTATACACCAAAACCGCAAGAAATGTCAATCTTTATTTACACATAATTGTAGGATTTTGTGCTTAATAGTTAAAAAAACTTAAAAACTTAATGCGCCGCACACAAATTGCGACACAGATATACAAATTATGCGTATAAATATTAAATAAAAAAACAATGTTGATATTTTACACGCATATTGTTAAAATGTAAAGTATGCATTTTTATATAAATGATATTTAAAGCTAATATTAAAATAGGCAGGCCACGGCTAATACGAAAGGGCGCAATAAATGAAAACAGCAATTATATGGGCACTTACTATAATAATGACAGTAGACAGCGTGTTTAGGATGAGGCGAACCTCGGTTAATTTGGGGTCATTTTTAATGTACACAATAACATTTGCGCTTTGGTGCTATGCTATTTTTGGTACAGTGATAGATAGATTTTTACAAACAGTCCCCGGCACGATAATAAAAATAGTAGCAATTATAGGCTGCAGCATAGTAGCCTTAATTATAATGTTTATATTTTTTGCAGGCTTTTTAAAGCAAACCGACAAAGAGGTTAATGTGGTAATTGTGCTTGGCGCTGGTATTAAAAACTCTCAGGTGACAAATATTTTAGCGTACAGACTAAACTCTGCGGTTGAGGCATACGAGAAAAATAACGATATTACGATAGTTGTAACAGGCGGCATGGGCCACGGTGAGGATGTGGCCGAAGCCGTTGTTATGAAGCAATATCTTATAGATAAAGGCGTGCCACAAGAAAAGATTATACAAGAGGACAAGAGCGAATCGACACAGGAGAATTTTTTGTTTGCCAAAAAGTTGTTAGAAGATGCCGGTATCGACACCTCTTTACCGATAAGTTTTGCTACAAATCACTTTCATTGTTATAGGGCGTCGCTGTTTGCAAAGGATGCAGGATTTACCGAAGTGTACGCAATGCCGTCAAAAACAGGGCTTTTCCTCGTGCCGCAATCTTACCTGAGGGAGGCTTTTGCGGTTATGTTCTATTGGGTTTTTAGGCCGTAGTAAAATTTTGCATATTTGCGTGGAGTGCAAATAAAATTTATTTAGCTTAAATTTATATGTGCCCGTAAAGCACTACCGACAAAGTTTCCGCAAAAAACTAATGGCAAAATGTCAGCGATATTTCACAAGGGCGGCGATTTTTGCACACAGGATTGCCTGTGCAATAGGCCTGTTAAAAAAATATGCGCTGTTTTATGCACTGTTTAAGATTGCCAACAGCGGTTACACTGCGCATAATTCGTTTATTTATATGGATTCGGCTAAAACAGCGGCATTCTGCGAGATGGCGCTGTTTTGCATTTCTGTCATATGCTTCCAAAAGCGCTTGGGCATATGTGTCATTTGACATTTTGGGTTAAGGCGCTCTTTAATCGCCACTGTGTTGTAATATTTTAACCACATAGCGCGATATTTTTCTTCGTCTTCATTTACACATGGCACG
>CAYJBO010000001.1:0-20113 GCA_964368295.1 uncultured Bacteroides sp. | reverse complement strand
CTTGTCTAGTGCAATAATTTTGGCAACGCCTTTTTGCTTTACTAGCGCAACGGAGTGTGTGTCGTCAAAGAGTAAAAAGTCATCGTCTTTATACCTTGTGCAAAAATGGTTTTTCAAATAAGGTAAAACATAATGTTTGGGCGATATCTGAGCCACTAAGGCGCCATCAAAATCAGAGAACCTGATAAAACCCTTTAGCTTGTGCACCTCACCCTTTACTGCTTTATGGGCAGCAAAAATGGGCGTAACATTAGGGTTTGACATTAATCGGACCGCATTCATGCCTTGTTTATAGCCAAAAAGCAAAAAATTAAGTATAATCATGGCCTTGTTTTGCTCGCCGGAAAAAAATGTAGCGGTTACTAAATCTAACGCGAAATCGCCCATTTTTAATGGGATAGAGTTATATACCCTCGCAGCTTTTTCGCTGTTGGTTACTATTTTGCGCACGTCAAATAGGGTGGGGGCCAAGTCATCCTCGCACACAATATCAAAAGGAATTTCTTTTGAGTACACACTCTCAAATACACAGCACAGCAGGCCTTCAAATGTGGAGTCGTAAGTGTAAATTAAATCTGAGCGCTCAGGCATGAGGCGGCCTCCTTTTTTAATAGTTTAATAGCTTTAAATGTGTTTTTTGTGTCTATCATGGGAAGTTCAATAGCGTTTGCTGTGTCGAGCATGCTCATTTGCTCAAACCCAAAACTAAACGCCTTTGGGTCAATAAGGGCGCGCACGGTAGATTCTTTTTTGCCGAAAATTGGGCAAGTATACCCCTTGCAAACTATAAAATATTGCGCGCGTTTGACAACCACGCCCAAGCGTTTTAAATCGTCAAACGTTAAATCCGTATGCTTTCTGGTGTTAATAATTCTCGAGGCGCCCACGTATCCGATGCCGGGCACACGCAAGAGCATGTCTTTACTGCACTTGTTTATGTCTACAGGAAAAAGGTGCATATTGCGGATTGCCCAGTCGCATTTAGGGTCTAGGTACGGGTTAAAATTTTGATTATCCTCGGTTAAAATTTCTTCGGCAGTAAAGTTATAAAACCTTAAAAGCCAATCGGCCTGATACAGCCTGTGCTCGCGCAACAAAGGGGGCTTTGTGTCGGTAGACGGCAATAAAGGGTTGTCTGCAACAGGGATGTATGCAGAAAAAAACACTCGCTTTAATGAATATTTATTATATAAGCCCTGTGACAGGCGAAGTATTTGATAATCAGTCTCGTCAGAAGCGCCAATAATCATTTGCGTGCTCTGGCCGGCCGGGGCAAATAGAGGTGCACTTTTGTATTTTACAAGCTCGGCCTTGTTTTGCTTGGCAGTGGCGTAAACTTGGCGCATTGGCGCCAAAATTGATGATTTCGACTTGTCGGGAGCCAATTTATTTAAGCTTTTCTCGCTGGGCAATTCTATATTTACGCTGAGCCTGTCGGCCAGCATGCCAAGCTTAGTGACAAGCTCAACACTGGCGCCGGGTATAGTTTTTGCGTGGATATAACCCCTAAAATTATGCATTTTTCTGATAATTTCAAGGGCTTTAATCATTTGCTCCATGGTGTAGTCGGGGTTTTTAACAACGGCACTAGATAAAAAAAGGCCCTCTATATAATTGCGCCTGTAAAAATTAATCACAAGGTCGGCAAGCTCATCTGGGGTAAAACTTGCACGTGGGATGTCGTTAGAAGAGCGATTTACGCAGTAAGTGCAGTTGTAAATGCAGGCGTTAGAAAGCAAAACTTTTATTAAGCTTATGCATCTGCCGTCTGCGGCAAAAGAGTGACAAATACAGCTGTTTGCGCTGTTATCTCTCCTCTGCACGTTGCCGGCAACACCTGCAGTGCACGCCACATCATACTTAGCGCTGTCGGCTAAGATAGAGAGTTTTTCAGTAACATTCAAGTGTACACCGCCTTTTTGCCGTGGCATTTTATAATTAGTTAAATAAAAATAGTTTGCTAAATTTGCATGTATAAGTGCAAAAAGTAAATATAACAAAAAAGTAGCGCAGTAAAGCCACAAAATATAGCGCATAAAACGCATAAACAAAGGTAAAAAGCAAGTGTATTACACTAAAAAAGACAAAAGCAAAGCTGAACATTGCAAAAGCAATATCCTTTAATATAATACTTATTGTTTTTGACAACGCTGTGTGCGTGCCTTAATTTATAAATTGCTGGCTATTATAAATGTCTGTTTACTGCACAAATAAAAATCAATTTTTCGCTGCGCTAAAACATGTAAAAGTGTTTACCACTTTGTCTTTGTCTCAACTACTTTACCGGCAATGTAGAGGTTTTGTACATCCTCGCCCATTATTATCTCCGCCTGGTAATCAGGGTTAAAGGGCTGCAATATTACTGCGTTGCCGCGTTTTACAAATTTTTTCAGCGTGCCGCAATTATCGCCGTAAACTACTACGCCTAAATCGCCGTTATCTAGGGTTTGTTGCTTGCGCACAAGGGCATAGTCGCCGTCGCTTATTTTGGGCTCCATGCTGTCGCCCTTTACAATTAAATAAAAGTAGTTGTCGGGGTCTTTTACGCAGGCGTATTCAGTGCCGTAATCCTCTTCAAAGGCTAGGGCGTTGTAGCCCGCCCTGACAGTACCAATAACAGGTATGGGGTACTCGTTTGGGGCGCTGTATTTAGGCTGCGAGTTGTCGTTTTCAACATCGTTAAGTCCAATTAAATAATCTGCTGTAACATCAAAAAAGGCAGCAACGTCCGCTATTGTGTTGGGATCCGGCGTGCAGCGCCCGGTTTCCCACTTTCCGACAGCTTGCTGGCTTAAGCCAAGTGCCGCCGACAAACTAGCCTGAGACACACCTTTTGTGCGCCGTAATTCTTTAAGCCGCTGTGCAAACATAATACACCTCTTTGTTTTAAGTTAACTTAATAGTACCACATAAAGTAGTAAATGTAAATACCTACGAATAGAAAAATATAAAAAAAGTTGTTAAAATGTGTTGACAACAACCAATAGTTGTAGTATTATGTAGTTAACACAAAAAACAAATTAATACAAATTGCTTTGGGGGATTTACAATGTTACAAAAAGGTATAAGTTTAGTTGTCAGGATGTTAATAATAGTTTTTGCTCTACTAATATTGTTGCAAGCATCGTCGATTTTTTCCGGTGGTGGGTTTTTTATAGGCCTTTGTGTAATAATAGTTAGCGCGTACTGTGTAAAGCTTTTATTAAAGGTAGATACACTTTTAAGCAAAAAGACAAGTGTTAAATTGCGTAAAGTTGAGAGACTTTCAAAGCAAGAGAACTGTGCGTAAACACTGCTTATTTATTAATATATAGTATAAATAGCGGCGCAGTTTAATATACTACATAAATAGTTGCTTGCTTTAATGTGGTTTTTTTAAATAACTGCCCGGCATTTATAGGCTGCGCACTCAGGCCGGTATTTGGTAGGTAATTAAACAAACTAGGCAAATGGCTGTGCTTATGTAGATTAAGTTATAAGGCTGTTTGTTTGTGGGCATGCTTGCGGCTGCCGTGTAAGCGGCAAGCTAAATGCCGTATGGTATAAAATTTTATTTTAGCCGGTTGCTATTATAAATTATTAACAGGATTTTATTAATTGATGGCAAGTAGTTTTTGTGGGCAATTTGTAAATGCTTAAATGCAATAAAAAAGGCTATATCTTTTGTTTTTTGCAAAAGATATAGCCTTTAAATATTAATAGAATTTTTGATGATTAAAATGCTGCGATGTATTGCACAATGTTACTTTTTGGCTTTTTCTATTCGTATACATATAACAGTCGTATCATCGGGGCGCTTTGTGCGAGAACGAGCGTCTTGTACAATGCGCTTGGCCATAGCCTTTGGGCTTACGTTTTCTGCGGCCGCCAAAATAGCACTTATTCTGTGTTGGCCTGCAATTAATGCACCGTCGCTAGCCATAACTATCATGTCACCTAGCTCGAGCTGAATATTGCTAGACCTGCCTGTTACAGTGCCTAATATGCCTATCGGTAGGCTGTCGCCTTCAAGCACGGTAACAACATTTTGCCTAACTAAAAATGACGCTGCAGCGCCTGCTTTAAATAAACGAGCTTTTCCTGTGTACAGGTTTATCGTAAGGGCGTCTAAGGTTGCGGCGCAATCGCTTTCGTTTTTTAAAGATAGCGCTATGTTTACAAGCCTTGCCGCCTCGCTTGAAGCAAAGCCGGAGCTCATAAGTTTTTCACTCAATGTGGCAGCCAGGTTTCCGTCAACGGCTGCCTGTTTGCCCGTGCCCATGCCGTCGCACAATATTGCGTGCGCACAGCCTTTTTGATCTGTAAAAGTTTTGCATACATCGGCAGAAACATCTTGCTCGTTTGCGGCGAGAGAACATATGCCAAAAACAGGGGAGAAAACTACTTTTTGTGCGAGTAAAATATGTGTAGTTGTGTATACATTTTCACACTTTGCAACACTTAATTTGCACCTGCAAATTGCGGATATTTCTTTAGTGAGCATGTCGAGCTCGTCTTGGGGAAACTGCGTTCTCGGAAGGTGTACCTCTACATATACGCTGCCGTAAGTGTCTGTGGAAACGGTAGTTTCAAGCGGCTCTATTCCAAGGCTTGAAAAAAATCTGGCAACACGTTTTTCTTTTCGTTTATCGGGCATTTCCTCCCTGTACACTTGGCCGGCAAGGCCTGCAACGGCATTGGCCATAACATTGTACTGCTCGGTTAAAATGCCGCGCATGGCACTTACCCTTAAATTTGCGGCTTGGCGCTGTGTGTTTGCCCTGTACACGGTGCTTATGGCAGAGGTTAGGCGCTTTGGTAATTTGCAGTTTCCTGCTAGCGGTTGCGGTAAATCTGACGGTGTTACGTAACCTCTGTTTTTTAATGTGGACTGCATATTGTTAAATGCGTCATAAACATCGCCGCTACCGTCTGCCCAGCACTCATCACAGCGCACGCAGTTTTTGCACACTGCGTCTGTAACCGTGTCGCAAATTGTAGCATACGTGTATTTGTTAGGCGGCATTTTTTCGCACACAGAATTTAATGTAAGCCCTACGGATGAAAGAGCGCCCGAGAGCAGTTCTAGCCTGCCCGACAGTGTGGTAAGTGTCGCCCTACCGAGCGAAATAGGTCCGCTTAAATTTACGGTGGCAAATATTTTTTCGGGGAGTATAATTACGACTACGCTTCCTATTAATAGCTCTATCATAAACAAGATGCCCGCAGATGAATTAGGCGCCAAAGGCACGCCTAAAAAGCCTGTTAAACAAAATATTAAGGCGGTTAATGTGCGGCTCTCCTTTAGGTAAAACCCACCTATGAGCCCTGCCGCGGCTATGCCAAAACCGGCGTAAATGTTGCTTGTGCTAAATGCAACAAGGGCAATGTTTACTGTAATGCCCATTATTGCGCCGCTGTACTCGCGCCCTGATATTACTGCAAAAAGCGTTGCACTTATGCCTAAAATATGCGCTAGATTTGCGCCGTAAATATTATATGGGGCGACGCTTATTATTGCAACTACTAGCAAAAAAAGCAGCGATATCTTTGTTTGCGACGGCATTTGCGAGACGTTTTTCCACGGGGTTAAGAGCCCTGTCTTTAAGAGCGCACCCGTGCCAAATATAATTAGGCCCTCGGCAAAAATTAAAAGTATCTCAGAGGTATCATTGCCTGCTACCGTTGCCATGACAATACCCACAGCTAAATATGTTGTGCCACAAACTGCCGCAAAAACGGGCAGGGTGTTGTTTGCTTTGCGCAAGCTAACAATAACAGTCCTAATTAGGCACACTGTAATTATTGTTGTTAAGTAAGCCGCTGCGGCGTCCATTGGCAGTGATATTGCATAGCCAAGAGCGGCGCCGACTGTCGCCGCCAGAGCATATTGGCCGGGCACGGCAGCGGCGATGCTTATGCCCAGTGGGCGCATTGTGTCAAACAGAGGTGCAAAACACGCCAAAAACGTAAATCCTGTACAAAGCAGTTGTAACAGCAGTGGCTGTACACGCGTTGTTACTTTTTGTAAAGCGGGCAGTTTTGGTAGGACACGAACTAATGCAGACATTTTAACTCACCTATTCTTCTGTAAAAATTAACATCTTATAACAATTAGCAATGAGAAATTGTTATAATTTAAGCCGCAGGTGTGCAAAAAAAACGGGGGGGTGAGTATCAAGTGCAAGTAAATTGCGCTTTATAGATACCACCCCGTTTTGCTGTTGCCCGTATGCGGTATACGCCTGTTTTTTAGCGTATACCTATTATAGTTTGTCCCATTATTCAGTTTTTGTCGTCTTGTGCGAAAAATTATGTCTCTTTAATGTTTATAAACAAGTTATTTGCAATTTTAATATCTAATTTATAAAAAAGCAAATAACTTGTTATTACGTTTAATATTATTATAAGTTACGGTGTCTCTACCATGGCGGTGTCCGTGTTGCCCTCTTGTGCATTTTTTTCTATTGCGGCAAGCATTAATTTTGCGTTGTTGCTGGCGGTAGTTGCGCCCGCTATTGCAACTACGTCCTCAGAGCTCGATGCGTTTTTAACGTTCTCGCTCAACTCATCAATCCAAACCGATGGATGAGGGTCCATGGGGTACTCCTCGGGGGTCGTCTCGCTCTTTAATCGTCCATCCTCGTGCACAGATTCAAATTCGGCCGCGGTAATTTTGCCGCCCTCGTATGTCACAGACAAGGTGTCCGTCCAGCCTTGGCCGTCTTGTGGCGTTTGTGCTGAGTATGTGCCCTCATTGCCCGAGCCTGCGCAAGCAGTAAGCGATAAAACCGCAATAAATGTCAGCAATGCAATAAATTTTGTGGTGTGATTTTTCATAAATTGCTCCGTTCCGCACAATTAAAGTGCATTGTTTTGTGTTTAATTTGTAAAAACGAGCTACTGCTGGCGTGGCAGCAATATTTTAATGCTACATAACGAGTATAACACGATTATTGATATTTATGCATTTGCCGTATGTAATAATAGGGAAGTAGGCGGCAAATATGCAAAAAAGCCTAGCCAAAAAACAATGGTTTTTGACAGGCTTTAATATGATTACTGCAAGCAAAATACGCATAAAAGCTGCCAATATTCGCCGAAATTACGCAGTTAGGTTGTTTAAAAAATTTAAAATTACTGCAACTTTAAAAAGAAAGGCAATAATTATTAAAAGCAGACACTATTGATTTTTAGCAGGGTTAACGATGTTGCGCCAATCTAAATCGCCGCGCGCAAGGCCGTGTATAAGCACCTCGGCTGTGGCAATGTTAGTCGCCATCGGTATGCTGTGCACATCGCAAAGGCGAAGCAGGTTCATCTCGTTTGGCTCGTGCGGTTTTGCGTTTATCGGGTCTCTAAAAAACAAAAGCAAATCTATTTCGTTACAGGCGATGTACGACGCAATTTGTTGGCTGCCGCCGTGCGTGCCTGACATAAAGCGATGTATCGACAGGCCTGTGGCCTCCCCTACAAGTTTGCCGGTTGTGCCCGTTGCAACAATAGAATGCTGCGATAAAGTTTTGCAATAAGCAATACAAAATTGGACCATTAGCTCTTTTTTTGAGTCGTGTGCAATCAGAGCGATATTCATGTTGTGACCAATCCTTTCGTTACAGAAATAAAAAGTAAAATAGTTGAAAAACAACGTCGGTCGTCATGTGTATCAGTGGAATACAAGTGGCACCTGAGTGCCGCAAAGTCTTGCGGCAACTGCACGCATTACATTAGATGCAACGCTGCTGTCGCTTAATTTTTTACCACTGCATGCCGCGGCAAAAACATCGCCGCTTTTTGGCATTACCCCAATAAGCTGTACGCCTACGGTGTCAATGCACTCATCAAAGCTTCTAATACCCGTGCCGGCCAAATCGTAAGACGCCTTATTTATAAATAGTTTAGTCTCAATATGCGGTAAATCGCATAAAATATCGGCCAGTGCTTGCTCGGAGTTTAAGGTAACTACGTCCGGCGTAGTTACAATTATAGCTTTTTGGGCAACGGTACAGGCCGTTTTAAAAGGCACGCCAAAGCCCGAGGCCACATCTATTATTATAACCGAATAATGTGTGCGTATCTTGTCTAGGTTTTTGCGCAAAACATCCGGTTTAATTATGTTGCCACACCTTGGGGCACATACTATGTGCACACCGTGGTAATAAGGGCTGGGCACTATGGCCTTTGTTATGTCACAACGGCCGTCAAACATGTCGCCTATGTCATAAACTATGTTGCCGTGTGCGCCAAAGGGCAAATCTGTTGTGCGTGGCCCGTCGCTTAGCTCAATAACAAGCGTGCGCAAGCCGCGTGCCGCCAGTGCCGCACCCAGTAAAACCGAAACTACGCTTTTGCCCGTGCCGCCTTTTGCAGACGTCACCATTATAACTTGTGCCTTTTTTGAGTGCATATTATTCCCCCCGCACAGTTATTTTGTGATATAAATAGTGCTTTATAAGCCGGTAATGGCGTAATATCGCCATAATTTACATAGAAAATAACCAAAGGTTATCTATTATTATAGCATAAAACCTAAGTTGGCACAACATATAAAAATATATATGTATGATATGTCAAAAACTGTTAATATGGTTAATAATTGCGGCAGAAATAGCATCGTACGGTAGCTGATCGACAATAGCGCCTATTTCGTAAGCCACCCTTGGCATGCCATATACAATGCTGGAATCTTTATCCTGCCCTATGGTGTAGGCTCCATTGCCTCGCATCTTAAGCAGGCCTTTTGCACCGTCACTGCCCATGCCGGTTAGCAAAATGCCAACTTTATTGCACTTGACATTTTGTGCAATGGAGGTAAACACCTCATTTATAGAAGGGCAGTGGCGCTCAGAGTGGTCGTTTTGGCGACAGCTTATAAAATAGCGGCCGCCTTTTTGCACAACTTGCGCCATTTTTTCGGCGGGTGCAACAAGGGCGAGCCCTTGTAAAAGCTCGTCGCCATCCATGGCCTCTTTAACTGTCATTTTGCAAGCGCTGTTTAGCATTTGCGCATAAAGCTGTGTAAAGCCTGCCGGCATGTGCTGCACAATAATTGTGGCAGGCGAGTCTGCTGGCATGTCTGCCAAAATGCGCTTTGTAACCTCTGTGCCGCCGGTAGATGCACCAAGGCCTATGACATAATTGCTTAAATCTTTGTTAAAATTAAAAAAACTTGGGCTGTGGTGTACTGCGCCGGCACCTGTAGAGGCAGGGGCGGCGTTAAAAACGCCGACAATATCTTTTTTTACAAAGCCCGGCGAAGCAATAGATGGCTTATTGCTTTGTGCCGCATTTTTAACGGGTTGGCCTTTTGCGGTTATGCGCCTTACAAATGTGGCGCATGTTGCTATAACTATTTTATCTTGCAGGGCACGGAAAAAAGCCTGATTCTTTTGTGAGGAGTCAGGCTTGCGCACAAAATCTACAGCGCCTGCGGCAAGTGCGTCAAAAACCCTTATGTCCAACGACGACACAAGAACCACGGGCACAGGGTGCTCGGGCAAAAACGATTTTATAAAGTCTATACCGTTTAATCCCGGCATTTCTATGTCCATTGTAACAAGGTCGGGCTTTAGCGATAGTATTTTTTCGCGCGCATCATAGGCATCTTTGGCAAAACCAATAACTTTTACCTGTTTAAAGTTTTCAAGCCCGCTTGCAATAAAATTTCTTGCTACTGCAGAGTCATCAACGATGAGCACTTTTATAATTTTTTTGTTAACTATCATTTAAAAGCCCTCTATCAAAAAAATAAATACATATAATAATATATTACTATATATTTTAAAATAATGCAAAGCTTTTTTAAAAATTTGGATAAATTTACATATGCTCATTGAGTTTTTTGTGCAAGTAGGAACTTAACGGTTAAAATAGCGCTAGATAAAGCCGCCCGGCATGAGCTTTTTGTACATGCGCATAAATAGGGGCCACATAATTTTTGTAAACAAAACTAAAGCTGATGTACTGTCGTTGCACCCATCGGGCATAAAAATAGTTTGTTCATATTCTACATAAAAAATTTACAAATGCAACATAATACTATTTACTTGTAAAGTTGTTGCTTTTATATTATAATAAAAAAATATTACATATTGCGGCAAATAATTAAATAAAGTTAACAACATTTTAGTTATATATTTTAATTGGCGCAAGGACGGAGTTTTTTATGGGCTTATTTAACAACTTTTACACTAAAGAAGGACCGGGAGTGCCAAAAGATTTGCCGCAAAAAAAGGGATTTGCACGTTTTTTTGAGATTGTCTTTAGGGACATGGGCATGATATGGACGCTTGGCCTTTTGACAATGCTTTGCTTTGCGCCGGCAATAATTGCGGCTGTGGCAACAATTTTGGTTGCACCGTATCTATTGCTGATTATAGCCGGAATAGTGCTTTACCTTTTGGCGAGCATGCTTGTAGGGCCTGCACTTTGCGGCATGCACGCGGTAATTATATCGCGCATAAGGGACATACCTTGTTATATGATGACGGAGTACAAAAAGGCTTGGAAATCTAACTTAAAGCAGAGCATACCTGCCGGCGTTATAATGATGGCCATTTTTGGCATTGAGCTTTACACGGGCTATACCATTTTAATGTCGCCCGACGACTCGGCGCTGATAATGCTAGGCGTAGTATTGTTAACGCTTATACTTTTGATGAGCACGAGCCAAATGGTGTTTTTACAAATGCTGTTTTTAAACCTAAAGCTGCCTGCAATGGCCAAAAACGGCCTGCTTATGACCATAGGATATTTAAAAAGAATGTTCCCAATGGCTATAATTGGCGTTGTAGTGCTTGGTGCAATGTTGCTGTTTTACGTATTTTGGCCGTTTTATATTATGCTTGGCGTAGTGGGCTTTTTAACAGTTATAACAGATATGTGGGCGTGGCCTGTGATGGAGAAAGCCTTTAAAATAACAGAGCAGCAAGAGGAAATACGCAAACAGCGTGAGCTTGAAGAACAACAAGAGCAGATAGAGAAATAATTTTAGCGCGAGGCGTGCCCTGAGCTAAAAGCGCTTTTTAAAAGCGGCACATTTTTTTGACATATAAGCACAGTGGTATTGCATATACATTGCAAAAGTAATGTTATGTAAAATACTACGTTAGGGGTGCTTATATGAAGGGCAATCCGGAAATAAGATGTGTAGAGCTTGGGATGTACATAATTGAGACACGCGCCACCGTAAGAAAGGCAGCGCAAAAATTTGGCGTGAGCAAAAGCACGGTGCACAAAGACGTAACACAGCGGCTGCCTCGCATAAACAGGGCGCTTTACAACAAGGTAAGGCAGGTTTTACAAATTAATAAGGACGAGCGCCACCTGCGTGGCGGCATTGCGACAAGAAAAAAATACCATCCGGAAATTAAATAGTAAATACCGCACTAAGCGGTGTTTTAAAAAAATAATTATAACGGGGGAAGTAAACATGAAACGCTCAGACTACATATCTTGGGATGAATATTTTATGGGAGTTGCACTTTTAAGTGCACAGAGAAGCAAGGACAACTCCTCACAGGTTGGCGCATGTATTGTGAGCAGGGAGAATAAAATTTTGTCCATGGGCTACAACGGCATGCCGACAGGCTGTTTTGATGACGATATGCCGTGGGAAAGATGTGCAGACAACCCGCTTATGACAAAGTATATGTACGTTTGCCACGCAGAGCTCAACGCAATATTAAATTATGTGGGCATGGCGCAGCTCAAGGGCGCAAGAATTTACACAACGCTTTTTCCGTGTAACGAGTGCGCAAAAGCGATTATACAAAGCGGCATAGCGCAAGTTATCTATTACGACGATAAATATGCCGACAGTGATGCCGTAAAGGCGAGCAAAAAAATGCTGGATATGGTTGGCGTTACATATGTGCAATATAAAAAGAATGATAGACACCTAGAGCTACTGCTTTAATTAACGAAAATTTTTACAGCTAACTTAATAAAAGACGGGCGAGTTTTACAGGCGCAAAACTGCATTTGGCAGATTTATGCGCTGTGTATGGCTTGCCTTTTTTTATGCAAGGGTGCGCCTTTAATTGACGGGGGGCTGCCACGGGGGGCGATAAGCTGCGCTGGCGGCCTACAGGGCGCTGTACGGCATTTATAGCGCCTATTGCGTCGGCAAACGCAAAGCTGCGTTTATGCCTAGCAAAAAAGTCATGTGGCACATGCAATTTATATATTGCACAAGGCGCTTTATGCCCACAGGGCTATGTGCATGCGGTTTTATGTGCTTTGGCAGGCAAATGTTTGCAGTATAAAATTACAGGCATAAATAATAATGAAAATAATTTACATTATTAACATATATTGGAAATTACAAAAGGTTGAATTGGGTTTTTTTATGTAAAATAGTTAATATTTTTAAGCTTTTTTTTAAAGATTGACAAAAAATGTAGAAAATTAAAAAATGAGTTAAAAATATGTTATAAAAATAGAAAATATGGTACAATTATATTATTAAATTATAGGAGTGTGCTATATGCAACAAAACAGTAAAAATGCAAGGGATATTTTTAGTGAAGAGATCCGCTCGGCGGAACTCGGACTTATTGCTGTACCCGGAGCGCGTGAGCTTTGTGATAAAATAAATGCACACTTAGTGCGTTGGGCGAGTGGCACAAAAGAGGGCAAGGAAACATTTGTTGTAGAGAGCGAGTGCCCGAGGTTTTCTTCGGGAGACGGCAAGGGCCTTATAAAGTCCACAATACGTGGCGACGATTTGTTTTTTATAGTTGACGTTGGCAACTATAACGAAAAGTACCAAATTTTTGGCAACGAGAATATGACATCTCCCGACGACCACTACCAAAACTTAAAGCGTTTAATACAGGCCGCAAGCGGTAAGGCGTCTAGGATTAATGTAGTTATGCCTATGCTTTATGGCAGCAGGCAGCACCGCAGAAGCTACAGAGAAAGCCTTGACTGT
This sequence comes from uncultured Bacteroides sp., assembly GCA_964368295.1. GTDB lineage: Bacteria > Bacillota > Clostridia > Oscillospirales > Ruminococcaceae > Ruthenibacterium. The sequence goes on along the minus strand of CAYJBO010000001.1, from coordinate 7,200 downwards.
GCGGTTGCACTGCAAGAGCTACAGGCCATGGGTGTGTCTAACATAGTAACTTTTGACGCGCACGACCCAAGGATGCAAAACGCAGTGCCGCTGATGGGCTTTGACAACATAATGCCCACCTACCAGGTTATGAAAAGGCTTTTGCGTGCGTTCCCGGACCTTGACATGGGGCGTGATGGCTTTATGATAATTAGCCCGGACGAGGGCGCTTTAAACAGAAATATGTACTATGCTTCTGTGCTTGGCGTTAATTTGGGCATGTTTTATAAGCGCAGAGATTACTCGGTAATTAAAAACGGGCGCAACCCCATTGTTGCGCACGAGTATTTGGGCGAGAGTGTTAGTGGCAAAGATATATTTATAGCGGACGACATAATTTCTTCGGGCGAGAGCATGCTTGACATTGCATATGCGCTTAAAAAGAAGAACGCACGCAGAATTTTTGCAAACGCAACCTATGCAATTTTTACAAACGGTCTTGCAGAATTTGACAAGGCGTATAGCGAGGGCATTATCTCGGGCGTGTTTGGCACAAACTTAACCTACCGCTCGCCGGAACTGTTGGAAAGAGAGTGGTTCTATGAGGTTGACGTGTCTAAATATATTGCCTACTTTATTGCGGCATTAAACCACGATAGGTCGATAGGCTCTATAATTAACCCGCATGAGAAGATTAAGGCGCTGTTGACACAGCACGGCAAAATTTAGCACAGTGTAATATATAATATAATATTAATAGCGCATATTGACCAGTCAATATGCGCCCTTTTTGTATTTGCATCTGCTGTATTTATTCGGCGGCGCAGCGCACAATTAAGACAGCGCCACATCCAGTGTCATCATAAAGGCAAAGCCTATTATAAGGCCTATAATCCCCGAGTGCGAGTCCTCGCTGTAAGATTGCGGTATGAGCTCTGCCGCGACGGCATATATCATGGCGCCGGCAGAGAAACTTAAAAGCCAGGGGAGTGTTGGCGCTATTACGGTTGCCAAAAGCACCGCAACAACTGCGCCAATTGGCTCTACTATCGCAGAGAGCATGCCGTAAGTAAAGCTGCGCTTTTTGCTAAAGCCCTCCTGGCACAGTGGCAAAGACACCGCCGCACCCTCGGGGAAATTTTGCAGCCCGATGCCAAGCGCCAGCGCGGCCGCTGCCGCGAGCTCTGCGGCACTTGCGCTCTTTGCGGCCAGCACGCACGCAAGGCCAACCGCCATACCCTCGGGCAAATTATGTAGCGTAATAGCGCCAAAAAGTAAAGACGTGCGCCTTAAAGTGCTACTTTGTGCATGTTGTTTGCCTTTGTGTTTAAGGTATAAAGCGGTAAATTTTTTGTCTGCAATTAATAAAAAAATACCGCCTAACAAAAATCCGCCGGTCGCCTCAATATAACCTGTGCCGCCCTGCTCCCTTGCCATGTCAATGGACGGCACGAGCATGCTCCACGCACATGCGGCCATCATAACTCCGGCGGCAAAACCTAAAAAGCTTCGGTGGAAAACGGGGCGTATTTTTCCGTTGAATAAAAATACACACGCTGAGCCTGCGACGTTCATTAAAAATGTAAAGCCCGTCGCCGTTAATGCTAGTGCTACAGGGTTCATAATAAATCATACCTTTCGGGTTTTGTCGCTTTGTTACTTGTGGCTACAAAAAGGCTGTGCGATTGAAGAATGCATTAATCGCTCTATAAAATGCAGCCTGTTTTATCATTTGTTGTATGTTATGCCGCATGCACCGATGTGTTAATTTTAAAGCGCCGCTAAATATGAGCAAAACACAAATAAACGCAGATTTTTGCGCCTTACATAGCCGCAAAAAAACTGCGCTTATTAATTTTTTTTGTGGTTTTACTTAAAAACGCGTAGGCAGAGCCCACAAAACCGCAAAAACAGGCAAAACCGCAAACAAATGCGCTTTTGCCTTAAAATTAACTAAATTTAATAATAAAGAAGTTTTTGTAAAATAAATATTTTTTGCAAGCTGTGCTAAGCTAGCGCTTTGAGGCAAGCTCGTATTGCATAGGCTTTGCAAGCCGTACACTATATCTGCGCGGTTTGTTTTTCTTCTCAGTCAACAGGCAGTCAAAAGTCAATAGGCAGAGTAAATGTATATATACACCTACCCTGCCTATTAATGTCAAAAAATTTTTTTTATGAGCAGTAAGCTATGCGTCGCTTTGTTTATTTTGCTCGTTTTGCTCGCTTTTATTGCGCCTAAAGTCAAGGTAGCTCTCTAAAATAACAGTTGCAGAAACAGCATCAATTACCTTTTTGCGCTTTTTGCCATATGTATTATTCTCGCTTAAAATATTAGCGGCGCTTACGGTGGTGCGCCTCTCGTCCCACATTGTTATGGGTATTGTTATAATACTGCCTATGATGTCGGCAAGTTTGCGGCATTTTTTTGCCCTGTCGCCCTCTGTGCCGTCCATGTTTTTAGGCAGGCCTATAACAAGCATACCAACGTCAAACTCCTTTGTGGCGTGCACAATTTTTTCGGCTGTTTTGGCAATGCTCTTCTCTTCAATTACGCCAACAGGGCTTGCCAAAAATTCTGTGCGGTCACAAACGGACACTCCCGTGCGCACGTCGCCATAATCAATTGCCATTATCTTCATACTGTATTATCTCCGTTCTTAAAAAGCGTTTTGGCTATACCATTTCAACGGCTTTTTTTACTATGTTGTCGGCAGTTAGGCCAAATTGTTTTAAAAGATCGAGCGCCGGGCCGCTGTGGCCAAACTCGTCGTTTACACCTATGCGCACGACTTTAGTTGGTAGCTTTTCGCTAAGCAAGCTGCACACTGCCTCGCCAAGGCCACCTATTACGCTGTGCTCCTCGGCTGTTATTATTTTGCCGCAGTCTTTTGCCGCTGCAAGTATAATCTGCTCGTCTAAGGGTTTAATTGTGCATATGTTTATAACCCTCGCATTTACGTTGCTCGCCTTTAGTATCTCGGCCGCTTTTAAAGCCTCGGCAACCATTAGGCCCGTTGCAACAATTGCTATGTCGTTGCCGGGGGTGAGCTGCTCGCCTTTGCCAATCTCAAATTTATAGTCTGTTTCGCTGTGGAAGACAGGCACTGCAAGGCGGCCAAAACGTATGTAAACAGGGCCGTTGTGGCTATATGCAGCGTGCACTGCAGCCTTTGCCTCAACATCGTCTGCGGGGCTTAGTACAACCATGCCGGGTATGCTGCGCATAAGTGCAAAGTCCTCACAGCACTGGTGGCTTGCGCCGTCTTCGCCAACGCTTATTCCGCCGTGTGTTGCGCCTATTTTTACGTTTAAGTTAGGGTAGCCAATGCTGTTGCGTATTTGCTCAAAAGCACGGCCGGCCGCAAACATTGCAAAACTGCTAACAAAAGGAACAAGCCCCATTGTTGCCATGCCTGCCGCTGTGGCAACCATGTTGCACTCTGCTATACCGCAGTTAAAATGTCTGTCCGGATACTCTTTTAAAAACATCTCTGTCTTGGTGGCGGCGGCAAGGTCTGCGTTTAATACCACCACATTGTTGTGCTCTGCGCCAAGTTCTTTTAGCGCGTTGCCAAAGCTTATACGTGTTGCAACTGTTTTTACTTCGCTCATTGTGCCGCCTCCAATTCTTTTACCAGTGCGTTTATTTCTGCTGTGGCTTTGCTGTGCTCTTCGGCGTTAGGTGCCTTGCCGTGCCACTCGGCATCGTTTTCCATAAAGCTTATGCCCTTGCCCTTTGTCGTCTTCATCAATATGGCAGACGGCTTGCCCTTTGTGTTTTTTGCCTTGTTAAAAGCAGCCTCAAGCTCGTCAAAGTCGTGCCCGTCTGTGCATATAACCTCAAAGCCAAAGGCGCTCATTTTGTCGGACACAGGCGCTGTGTTCATAACATCTTTGGTGGCGCCATCTATTTGTAAGCCGTTTAAGTCAATTATCACACACAGGTTGTCAAGGTTAAAGTGGGATGCAAACAAAAATGCCTCCCAGCACTCGCCCTCTGCAATTTCTCCGTCGCCCAAAAGTGTATAAACACGGCAGTTTTTATCCATGTATTTTGCCGCCTTTGCCATGCCTGCGGCAACAGATATGCCCTGACCCAAACTGCCCGTGCTCGTGTCTACGCCCGGCACGGTGTTCATGTTGGGGTGGCCTTGCAGGTAGCTGTCTATGTGCCTAAAGGTAGGCAGGTCTGCAACGGGGAAAAAGCCGCGGTATGCAAGCGTTGCGTACAAAGCGGGTGTGCAGTGGCCTTTGCTTAGCACAAAGCGGTCACGCTCGTCCCATTTAGGGTCTTGTGTATTTATTTTCATCTCGCAGTTATAAAGGTACGTCATCACGTCTGCCGAGGATAGGCTGCCGCCCGGGTGGCCGGCTTTAGCGCCAAAAGTGCTGTCTATAATGCCTTGGCGTACGTTACACGCAAACTTTTGCAGTTGTAGCTTCTCGCTAGATTTCATAGTCAAGTCCTCCGTAAGTAATAAAAATAATTGCTGTGTTAAAGTGTGTTTGCTTAAACTTTTTTATATTTAGGTTAAAAACAGTTATTAATAATTATACCACATATTTTATGCGTAGGAAAGTGGAATATAAAATATAAATTTGAATTTTTAAAGAATAAAAAGTTGAAAAATGCATTTACATTTTAATAGATGTGGTGTATACTATTGACACCGTAGCAAAGCTAAAAAATAAAAATGCAAGCGCTTGTGTAAACACGCTTAAAATAATTAAGTTGTAAAATGGGGAAACAGGTTAAAATCCTGTGCGGTCCCGCCACCGTAATGTGCCTGATGTAGGGCACTGAGTCGGAATGCCATTTGCAATTGTTATACCGCTACAAAAAATAATTTTTGTAAAAGGCCACGATGAATGGCGAGGTGTATTTTCTGTATGGGAGACGTATCCTGTGCAAAAAGTTACGCATCTCTTTCAACGTGTTGAAGGGGTGCTGTTTTTTTGCGCTTTTTTAAAGCTTGTGTTTTATGATTTATACAAAATGCAGCGCATTACGGATAATTTATTTTTTTAATGGAGGAACATAGGATGAACAAGAAAACGATTATAGCAGTTGTGGCACTAGTGTTGGCGGTAGTGCTGGTTGGCGGTACGTATTATCTGTTTGGCATGCCACAAACACAGGCAGGCGCAAAAGCGCTGACGGTATCGGTAGTGCTTACAGATGGAACATCGACTGATTTTGAAGTGGAGACAAGCGATGAATTTTTGGGAAGTGCACTGTCAGAGACAGGGCTAATTAAGGGCGACATGGGCGACTACGGCCTGTTTGTCACAGAGGTTAACGGCGTAGTTGTAGACGATTCAAAACAGCAGTGGTGGTGCCTGACAAAAGGCGGCGAGACAGTTATGACGTCATTCGATACAACGCCTATAGCAGACGGCGATGTGTTTGAGATAACACTTACAGAAGGATACTAAAAGAGGGTTAGCACATGAGGACAACACGCGATATTGTGGTTGCGGCGCTAATGGCAACAATACTTACTATTTCTAAGTATGCGCTAGACGCTTTGCCCAACATTGAGCTCGTTAGTATGCTTGTGGTTATATTTGCACTTTTGTTGCCAAAACACACGCTTGGGGCAATTTACGGTTATGTGTTTTTATATGGGCTTTTAAACGGCTTTGGCATATGGTGGGTACCGCAAGTTTATTTATGGCTTGTTTTGTATTTAATTACAAGACTGTTTAAAAATATGGACAACGCCGTGTTTTGGGCGGTAATAAGTGGCGCCTTCGGGTTGTTTTATGGTGCGCTGTACTCACTATCGTACGTTGTTATGAACGGCGTTTACGCCGGTATTGCCTGGTGGATTGCCGGATTGCCGTTTGATTTATTGCACTGCATTGGCAATTTTGTAGTTATGTTAATGCTTTACAGGCCAGTGCACAGCATTATAGTAAAATGCAAAACTTTAATCAAAATATAGTATATTTATTAACTTTTCGGGGGCAATCGTCCCCGATTTTTGCATTTTAGGCAAAAATCGCTATTGCTACAATTAACGCAAAGTTAAAAGTGTGAACACATAATCGTGACAATATTATTACAATATTTGTCTAAATAGTACAAATATTTGAAATTGCATAAAACATATTGGTTTTTTTTAAATATTATGTTATACTAAATTATAAAATGCCTTAGTTAACGCCTTACTTATTGATATATTGTCGTTTTATTGAGTAATAGCACACGAAATGTATAAATAGTAGGCAAAAACGTATTTTTTTACAAATAATTAACATTTGAACTATGCAACCGCACGAAAAAATTGTAATTTAGCCTGTTTTTATGGGCTAACAACAGTGTAAAGGTGGAATAAAAATGGATATGAGTACTAGCAATTCAACCTTAATGATGAAAAAATCGCTCGATTATTTATGGCAAAAGCAATCGGCAATACTGGACAACATTGCAAACGTAGAAACGCCGGGCTATAAGGCCAAGTACGTTACGTTTGAGGACTCGTTAAACGACGCACTGAGGACGTCTGTTACCGGTGAGAATGTGCAAAGAGATTCTCGCAGGGCGATAGGAGAGGCGAGCATTGAGGTACATACGGCCGAGACGGAGAGCACAAGGCTTGACGACAACGGCGTAAATATTACAGAGCAATCTGTAGAGCTGTCGCGCAATGGCTACCAAATGCAGTATGTGATGAACGCCATAAGCACAGATTACCAAATACTTAGGACCGCAATAAGCGGCTGATAAATTTTAATAGCGCGGCAAGTTAGTTTTTACTTACATTAATACATATTATTATTTGTACCGCTCTATTTAAGCGGCAGATGGGAGATTTGTATGGCTTTTTTAAATTCTATGAGCATTGTGGGCTCCGGCCTTACAGCGCAGCAGCAACGCCTTGACGTTGTGTCGGAAAACATAACAAATATGACAACCACAAGAACCGAGGACGGCGGTGCCTACCGCAGGAAAATAGTAGTGCTTGAGGCGGAGGAAAACAATTCGTTTTCAACCGCAATAGACAGAGCGAGGGCGGGCACTACGCAAACACAGGGCGGCGTTAGGGTGACAGAGATAATTGAGGATGAGTCGGACTTAAAACTTGTGTATGACCCGGAGCACCCGGACGCTAACGAAAACGGATATGTAGAGATGCCAAACATAGACTTGATTAAAGAGACGGCAGATGCAATGGCGGCAAGCCAGGCGTTTTCGGCAAATGTAACGGCGTTTAA